>JAZBOS010000114.1 GCA_036351255.1 Bacteroides sp. | reverse complement strand
GGGTTAGGGATAAAGGATTAGTGTTTAGTGTTTAGGGGTTAAGGATCAAGAGTCAGGGTTATGGGATAAAGGGCTTGGGATCAAAAGGGCGCTTTCTTTAGGTTCTCTTTTCTCTTTTTAATGATTGCAGTTAACAATTTCATCAGCTCAACCGCATCTGCATATAAACCTTCGAAAGCGCTCTGATCAATCAGATCGGTTTCCTTCAACAATTCAATCCAATAGAGGGTTTCATTGCATTCCTTTTGTGCAATTGACATTTTATGAATGAAATCCAGCCCGCTCTCGGCATATTCAGCCTCACGAATAAGGGCGCCAATGGCAGTACCTGATCTCAAAACTTCTTTTGAAATAACGAATTCATTGTTTTCCCTTAGAGAACGGTACAAACTCACGACACGAATCGCAAAATTCAGGCTTTTTGTTTTGGATACACCTTCCTTCATTTAGATGTATGTTCCCAATATTTCAAACAATCAAAATATGATTTCTTTCCTAATCACTTATCCCTCAACACTAAACCCTAATCACTGACCACTATTTTTCAACTGGCAAGGGTTTGTCGATCTGTTCGTGCCAGGGCAGTCCAAATTTGGGCAGGGCTTCCATAAATGGATCCGGGTCGAATTGTTCGACATTGAAGACTCCTTTGCCTGTCCATTTTCCTGTAAGGGCCATCATGGCGCCAATCATAGCGGGCACGCCAGTTGTATAGCTGATGCCCTGGGCTTTCACATCGCGATAGGCTGCTGCATGCTCTGTATTGTTCCACACGTAATAGGTGCGTTCCTTTCCATCCTTAATGCCACGGATCTGGCAACCGATGGAAGTCTGCCCCTTGTAACCCTCGCCCAGGGAAGCGGGTTCGGGCAGCACAGCTTTCAGAAACTCGAGAGGAACAATATCCAGACCCTTGAAGTTAATGGGCTTGATGCTGGTCATCCCAACGTCCTGCAGCACATTCAAGTAGGTGATATATTGTTTGCCAAAGGTCATCCAGAAACGAGCCCGTTTGAGTGTAGGGAAGTGTTTCACCAGCGATTCGAGTTCCTCGTGATAAAGCAGGTATGAGTCTTTGGGGCCAATCTCAGGATAATCAATGGGCTTATTGATTTCAAGGGGTTGGGTTTCGACCCATTGACCATTTTCCCAATAGCGTCCGTTCTGGGTGATCTCACGAATGTTGATCTCGGGGTTGAAGTTGGTGGCAAAAGCCTTGCCGTGATCGCCGGCATTGCAATCAACAATGTCAAGATAATGGATCTCGTCGAAATAATGCTTGGCGGCATAAGCGGTAAAGACGCCCGTCACACCGGGGTCGAAGCCACAGCCCAGGATAGCCAGCAGGCCGGCATCCTTGAAGCGCTCCTGATAGGCCCACTGCCAGCTATACTCAAATTTGGCCACATCTTTTGGCTCGTAGTTGGCAGTATCAAGATAGTGGGTCTTGGTTTCCAGACATGCTTCCATGATGGTTAGGTCCTGATAGGGCAAGGCTACATTGATTACCATGTCAGGCTTGAACTTGTTGATCAGTTCCACCAGTTCAGGTACATTGTCGGCATCTACCTGTGCGGTTTTCACACGGTCGCCTCCAATGTCGCGGGCAATCTGGTCGCATTTTTCAAGGGTGCGGCTGGCCAGCATGATATCCGTGAATACTTCGGGTACGGCTGCACATTTGCGGGTGACCACGCTTCCTACCCCGCCTGCTCCAATAATCAATACTTTGCTCATAATATGGTGTGATTTGGTTTAACTTTCAATGCCCTTCAGATAAGCAAAAATAAGAAATTAGGCATTAAGCGCCGTTAAATTTTAATTCTTTGGGACGGGTCGAAAACGAAAGTTTACAGGCAGTCTGCCCTTATTAGCTGTTTCCGGGGAAAATTAGATATCATCCCATAAAAAATCGCAAAGCATTCAACCTTTTCCCTTTTTTCCTGAAAATGCCTTAATAATAAAGGCTGCGGGCAGGGGCAGGTATCAAAAATTGTTTAACTTTAAGGGCTTTCATTCTTTTCCTGTACAAAGCGTTGATTTCTATGGTACTCTACAAAGTATTTGTATACGGATCGCTGAAAAAGCGGCAAACCCAGAAAGATCTTTTTGGGCTGCAGCCCCCGGTATTCTCAAAGGCCATCCTGAAGGACTGGGTCTTTATTAAAAATAAGGAATACCCTTACATTAAGCCCTCAGAAGGAAAATCTGTGGAAGGCGTAGTTCTGCAGTTAAGCACTGAACAACTGGAGCAGGCAGACCGTTGGGAGGAAGTACCCGAAATTTACCAGCGGGAAAAGGTAACAGTGCGGACTACTGACGGCAGTTTTTTTAACGTATGGGCTTACACCCGCCGCAACGCAGAATAAGCCTTTTCAGGCTTGCTTTAACTTACACCCCAGGTTTCACGGTCCAGACTGCGATAATGTATGGCCTCTGCCAGGTGCTCGGGCAAAACAGAAGGCTTCCCATCCAGGTCAGCAATGGTTCGTGAGACCTTTAGGATACGATCGTAAGCCCTGGCTGACAATCCCAGTTTTTCCATAGCTGTCTTTAATAAAAGACTTCCAGCCTTGTCGATCTGGCAAAACTCGCGCAGGAGCTTGGTGTTGATCTGTGCATTACAGTAAATGCCATCAAAAGATTTATAGCGTTCGGCCTGAATCTCCCTGGCCTTAATCACCCTGTCGCGGATCTGGGCGCTTTTCTCGGAGGCTTGCAATTCGCTCAGTTCCTTGAAAGGCACCGGAGTAACTTCCACATGAATGTCAATTCGGTCGAGCAGTGGGCCGGAGATGCGATTCAGGTATTTCTGGACCACTCCCGGTGCACAGACGCAGTCCTTCTCGGGATGATTGTAATAGCCACAGGGACAAGGATTCATACTCGCAACGAGCATAAAACTCGCAGGATACTGGACACTGAACTTGGCGCGGCTCACCGTCATCACGCGGTCTTCCAGGGGCTGGCGAAGAACCTCCAGAACGGTGCGTTTAAACTCGGGCAACTCATCGAGAAACAGCACTCCATTGTGAGCCAGGCTGATCTCGCCTGGTTGTGGAAAAGAACCACCCCCTACCAGGGCAACGTCCGAGATGGTGTGGTGAGGTGCCCGGAATGGCCTGACGGACAGCAGGGAGGCATTCTTTCCCAGGCGGCCTGCAACGCTGTGTATCTTGGTGGTCTCGAGGGCCTCCTTAAGGGTCGGCGGGGGAAGGATGCCTGGCAAGCGCTTGGCCAGCATGGTCTTGCCTGAGCCGGGAGGACCGATCATAAGCAGGTTATGGCCGCCCGCAGCAGCTACCTCAAAGGCCCGCTTGATGTTTTCCTGTCCCTTGACATCCGAAAAATCGAATTCATAATCATTAAGTTTGGAGAAGAACTCTTCCCGGGTGTTGACTTCGGTTTTCTCAAGCTGGGTATCCCCATTGAAAAAGTCGATCACCTGCCTGATATTCTCCACTCCGTAAACATCCAGATTATTCACCACAGCTGCTTCACGGGCATTGTGTTCTGGAAGGAAAAACCCCCGGAAGTTTTCCTCCCGGGCTTTTATTGCAATCGGAAGCGCACCCTTAATAGGCTGCAGGCTTCCATCGAGCGACAACTCACCCATGATGACATATTCCCCTACCTTTTCGGCCGCTATCTGACCGCTGGCAGCCAGGATTCCGATGGCAATGGTCAGGTCATAAGCCGAGCCTTCCTTTCGAATGTCGGCAGGAGCCATATTGACCACGATACGTTTCCCAGGGATTTTAAGTCCCTGATGCTTCAGGGCCGTTTCAATGCGCTGGTGGCTTTCCTTGACTGCACTGTCAGGCAGGCCCACCATAAAAAAATTCACCCCCTGGCCCACGTCTACCTCAACGGTTATCGTGGTGGCGCTAACCCCGTGAACAGCGCTCCCGAATGTTTTGACCAGCATATGCCTATATTTTTTTCAGGATTTAAAAATACATCTTTTTGTAAAGAAATAAAAAGAATTAAATGCAAGATATATGTATTTAAAGATTGATATAATTTCATATATCGACAAAGCTGCCCAAATGCTTGCACTTTCAGGTCTCTCCATTGTTAATGTTTCCTTCTGATAGGGCAAAAGAATGCCAATCGAACAAAAGGTTTTTAAGAAAAATGCTATACTATTGCGCCTCGCCAGTTACAAAAAAAGGGCCCGAAGGCCCCCTGGTATATTAAAAGAAACAGCTCTTATTTGACGGCAATGCAGCTGATCTCCACGTCCACAAACATTGGGAGAGCGCCCACCTGGACCGTCTCACGGGCTGGGGGATCGGCTTTAAAGAAACTTCCGTAGATTTCGTTGACCTTGGGAAAGTCTTTCATATCCGAGAGGAAAATGCTGGTTTTTACCACATTGGAAAAATCCATTCCAGCAGCTTTCAGGATGTTTTCCAGGTTTTTCATCACCTGTTTGGCCTGTACGGTCACATCGCCCTCCACCACTTTACCAATGGCGGGGTCAATGCCAATCTGTCCTGAAACGTAAAGCGTTCCATTGACCATTACAGCCTGGTTATAAGGGCCGATGGGTGCAGGCGCATTCGGGGTATTGATAATGGTTTTCATAAAAAGATATTTTGAAAGTGAATAGCTGTAGGTATTTAGGCAAATGTAATGATTTAATCAGATTTAAGAAAAGAGCTGTTTTAATAAGGTCAATTCAGGTAATTTACATTATTTTGTACACTTGAATCAATGGGTTCATATCCTAACTACTATTTATGTATTTAAATTGGTTTGATTTTTAATCCCTGAAATGAAAATCCTGATCCTCGACAATTACGACTCTTTTACCTACAACCTGTTTCACATTGTTGAGGACCTGCTTTCGGATGAGGATATCCTGGAGGTTTACCGCAACGACCAGATCAACCTGGAGGATGTGGATAAATACAACAAAATTATTATCTCACCTGGTCCAGGTCTGCCTGAGGAAGCGGGTATCACCTGTGATGTTATCAAAAGTTTTGCAGGCACAAAAAGCATTCTTGGCGTTTGCCTGGGGCATCAGGCCATTGCAGAGATATTTGGCGGCCGGTTACAAAACCTCGACGAGGTTTTGCACGGGGTATCCATCCCCACCAAAGTGCTGAAGCCTGATGCCCTGCTGTTCAGGGATTGTCCTGAGCTATTTAATACGGGGCGCTATCATTCGTGGGTGCCCGACAAAAAAACTTTCCCCCAATGCCTGGAAATCACAGCGATTGATCCCTCAGGCAATATTATGGGCCTGCAACACAAAAACCTGGATGTTCACGGGGTGCAGTTTCATCCTGAGAGTGTGATGACGCCAGTGGGGAGGAAGATTTTGAGGAATTGGGTGGGGAAATAAGTGTTGTCATTTTTGCCAGGTTGTCTTGGTTTTTGAGGTTGTCGAAGTTGTCAATGTTGTCTTTGTTGTCTTTGTTGTCATTGCTATCAGTTTGAAGATGTTTTTGTTTTTTGTAAGTTCTGGATGGTTTTCATTTTTTCAAAGTGAATGGTCAATATTCTAAAAAGGACATGGATTCAAAGCTTAAGTCATATAAGGACCTTGAGATTTATCAGAAAGCATTTGATCTGGCAGTTAAAATCAGAGAAAAAACTTTAAAGCTTCCCAGTCCCGACCGGTATGAGGTTGGCGGGCAAATCAGGCGTTCATCTCAATCCACAAAAGACAACATTGTTGAAGGGTACGGGCGCAAAAGATATAAATCTGATTTTATTAAATTTCTTGTATTTAGTCACTCGTCCAACCTTGAAGCCAAATCACAAGCTGAGTTTATCCATTTAGCATATCCTGAAGAAGGCTGGGATTCCATTGCACAAGAACTGGATTCGCTGGGAATAAAAATTCACCATTTTTTATGCTATGTTGAAAAAAACTGGAAAACCTGATTCCTGTCATCTCTGACAACTTCGACAACCATTTTTTGACAACAAAGATAATCCGCTGGTCAGCGGACCAACCCAGACAACCCGACAACAATGACAACCTGACAACAATGAGAACCCTTCTTACTCCTGAAAATACACCCTTTTCACCCGCTGTGATATTGAGGTAAGCACCTCGTAAGGAATGGTATTCAATGCCTTTGCCATTTCCGTAACAGGCAGTTGTGCACCAAAGATGATGACTTCATCCCCTTCTTTTACATCCAGGCCTGAGACATCAATGGCGCACATATCCATGCTTATGTTCCCCACAATGGGAGCTTTTTGTCCTTTGACCAACAAGTGGCCGGCTCCATTGCTCAACTGACGGTTTAGTCCATCGGCATAACCTACGGGAACAATGGCAATCTCCATTTCTTCCTGTGATCTGGCGGCACGGCTGTAGCCAATGCTTTCTCCGGGCGGGATGCGCTTCACCTGGGAAACCACCGAACGGAATGTGCTCACGTGTTGAAGCAGTCCCTGAAGGGCAGGCTCTGCAGAAACACCATACAGGCCTATCCCCAGACGAACCATGTCAAATTGGGACGCCGGAAAACGGGTGATGGCAGCTGAGTTGTTAATGTGTTGCAGGAAATCATACCCAACGCTATTCCGGATCTTTTGGCTCATTTCCTGGAAGTCCCTGATCTGCTTTTGGGTAAAATCATCGTGAGCCGATTCATCACTTGCCGCCATATGGGAGAATACGGAAGCAACCTTAATTTGAGGATTCTCAGCCAACCCTGCAATCAATGCATCGAGCTCTTCAGGAAGAAAACCCAGGCGGTGCATACCGGTATCCATCTTCAGGTGAACAGGAAAGGGATTTTCAGCGTTAACCCCTTCAAATTCCCTGGAGGCCATGGCCAGCTTGTGAAGAAGCTTCAGGCTGTATACTTCCGGCTCAAGGCGGAATTTTTGCAGGACCCCGAAGTTGTAAACCTCTGGATTCATCACCACAATTGGAATATGGATACCCCCTTTGCGAAGGTCCTTGCCCTCATCGGCATAGGCCACTGCCAGGTAATCAGCGTGGTAATACTGCAGCACCCCTGCCACCTCAACGCTGCCGCTGCCGTATGAAAAGGCTTTCACCATCGCCATCACTTTCACCCCGGGGTTCAGGAATGAACGAAAAACATTGAGGTTATGCACCAGGGCATCAAGGTTCACCTCCAGAATGGTCTGGTGATCCTTTTGCTGCAACAGGTTGCTGATACGTTCAAAGCCAAATACCCTGGCACCCTTCAGCAAAATAGCCTCATGACTGAATGCTGAGGGATCAAAATTTCGAAGGAAATCTCCTGTTGTTTCAAAGAAGCGGGCGTTCGCATCAAAATAATCCTTGCAGTCCACAAGTCCCTGGCCAATGCCGATGAAACGCCCCACTCCCCTTGCTTTAATCATGGCAGCGACCTCGGCATATAATGATACCGGAGGCATCCCCGTTTGCAGGATATCCGACAGGATCAGCGTTTTTTTAGGAAGCCTTGTCTGGCTGTTCAGGAAATCGAGGGCGATGGACAGGGCGTACAGGTCATTGTTATAGCTGTCGTTGATAACCAGGCAATTGTTGATGCCTTCCTTCATTTCCATACGCATGGCTACAGGCTGCAACTGGGGCATCTTTTCACTGATCCACCCATTGCTAAACCCCTTAAAGCAAAGAAAAGCCATGCAGTGAAGCGCGTTCTCAATAGAAGCCTGATCGGTGAAAGGAATGGTAAAATCAAAGGATTTATCTTTGTATTCCAAACGGATATGTGTGGAAGCATCCTTCCTTCTTAAAGCGCTGACATATATATCCGCCCCAGGTTTCAGTGACCACGAAAACAATTGCACCCCAGGATGTCCAGCCTGCCACTTTCGGATATAGTGATCGAGTTCAGCATGATCACGGCAATAGACAAGCGATTTGGCGTTACTAAACAGCTTAAGTTTCTCACGGATTTTGCTTTCCCTGGCGGGAAAACCTTCATCATGGGCAGGCCCTATATTGGTAAAAATGCCAGTCTGCGGGGCGAGCATACGTTCAAGCTTCTCCATTTCGCCGGGCTGAGAAATCCCGGCCTCAAAGATCCCCAGCCGGTGTTCTTCCTCTATCTGCCATAAAGAGAGTGGGACACCCAGTTGAGAGTTGTAGCTGCGGGGGTTTCGCACCACGGGCATTTTTTCGGAAAGCAGCTGAAAAAGCCACTCTTTCACGATGGTCTTCCCGTTGCTGCCCGTGATAGCCACCACCGACAAAGGAAAAGCAGCACGGTGTGCAGCAGCTAATTGCTGCAGGGCTTCCAGCGTGTCCTTAACCAGGATGAATACTGCCTCCCTGCGCATCGGGAAATCTTCAGCCGGCAGATTCGACACCAAAAAACAGCGCAGCCCGCGTTCAAACAAAGAGCCTATGTATTGGTGTCCATCATTCTTGGGCGTCACGATGGCCACGAAAAGGGTGGTTGCAGGTGAAAGTAACCTGCGGCTATCGGTGAGTAAATGCCTGATTGAAACATCCGGCGGGGAAGCGCCATAAAGCTGTCCCCCGGCCATTTCACAAAGTCTTGTCAACTTGTATGCAGGCATGGAAAGCGTTCAAAAAAATTTAATCCCCGTTCTCAGGAAGCTCTTTTAAGGCATTGCGATCGCTGTCGGTATCGGCATCGAGGGAAGAGGCCGACAAAGGATTGGCTGTGACCTCTTCATACATATGACGGTTCCTGACCACATCGATGGCCAGGTAAACCGACTCACGGAAAGCATCCGGCGAGGCTTCGTTCCTGCCAGCAATATTATAAGCGGTACCATGGGCTGGGCTGGTACGCACATAGGGCAAGCCTGCCGTAAAATTCACGCCACTCTTAAAGGATAACGCCTTGAAAGGAATTAAGCCCTGATCGTGATACATGGCAAGAATCCCATCAAACTGGCTGAAGGCCGCAGAGCCAAAGAACCCATCGGCAGGATAAGGCCCAAAAACCAGCATGCCTTCATCAAAGGCTTGCTGAATGGCCGGAATGATCACCTGCTGTTCTTCAATGCCTATAACGCCCTTGTCGCCGGCGTGAGGATTCAGCCCCAGGATCGCGATACGGGGCTTCCTGATACCGAAATCACGGGTAAGCGATTGATGCATCAGACGGGTTTTCTTTAGTATAAGTTCTTTGGAAATCATCCCGGGAACCTCTGAAAGGGGTACGTGACCCGTGATGACCCCTATACGCATATGATGGCTAACCATCAGCATCAGGCTCTCGCTGACCCCGAACTTCTTCGACAAGTATTCCGTGTGTCCGGGAAATTGAAAAGCCTCGCTTTGGATATTCTGTTTGTTGATGGGCGCGGTAACCAGGGCATCGATATGCCCTCTCTTCAGGTCTTCGGTGGCAGCCTCCAGGGCAAGATAAGCCACTTCACCGGCAATATCCGTGCATTGTCCAAGGTCGATCTTGATCTCCTGAGGGTAAATATTGACCAGGTTAGCTTTACCCTCCTGGGCAAACTCAGCCGATTTTACAATGTTGAAATTGAAGTCGTGCAAATCAATGGCTTTGCGGTGATAACTAGCCACTTTCGAAGAACCATATACAATAGGGGTAAAAAATTCAAGCACCCTGACATCCGCCAGGGTTTTCATTATAACCTCATATCCTATGCCATTCACATCTCCATGGGTAATCCCAACGCGGATGGAGGCCTGCTTTTCGAGTTCGTTTTCCATAAAACCTTTCCAGATAATTTTTCTCAAAGATACTTATAATCGGCAAGCCAATCAGTTCCCAAGGATAAACTCTGCATAACCAACCTTGCCATCCTCTCCAACCCCTTGGATAATAATTCGGTATTGGGTTACCCCAGGAATAGGACGGAACTGAAAGTTTGCAATCCCCTCTTCACCGGACTGCAATTGAGGAGCCCAAAAAAGAGTCTTCACGGTATTGATGGTGTCAAAAGCTGCTATGCTTTCCGGTTCACTCATAAATGCTTTTGGTACATGCAACCCATTGATCAGGAACATACTGGAGGTTAAAAGTTCAGCCTGAAAGTCACGGCGTTTGGAGTAGGCGGCCAGGGCCCCGGCAGCCCCCCGGGCCCCAAAGGCAGCTGTGCTGGCTCCCTTGAAAATCTCGATTCGCTCCACATCCCTGGGATGTAAACTTAAAAATGCACCCTCACTTTCAACACCATCTACAAAAAACAGCGGGGCACTTTGATAATTAATGCTGGTTGCGCCCCGAATCGTAATAAACCCTGAAGGGGAAATACTCAAACCAATAGCCTTATCTCTCAGCACATCAAGAATGGAAGAATACGGTTCAATATCATTGATATAAATGGTCTGATCGGGGGTGCCATACAGTTGTTCTCCCCTTTCAGGGGAAACGCCTCTCCGGGTGCCCCTTGGACGGCTCCACTCCTTCCCTCTTTCAGTAATTTGCTGCATCAGGGTATTTGCATTGGGCACATAAAGTAATGGATCAATTCCCGGATCAATCCTTCCCGTGGAATCCAGCAACACTTCAGGTAATTGCCTTCCCGCAATCATGGGTGGGATAATTTCAACCATGGTAACATCAAAAAGGGGAAGCCCCTTAAAAAGAAACTTGCCCTCGCCGTCTGTCTTGCTCTGATAAGTCTGAGAAGGGTTTTCCACTAACCGTAACCTGACTTCTGCATTGGCCACTCCAAGTTGATCCTGTTTACCGACCAGGGTCCCGCTCACATCTATTCCATATGAAGGATTGGATTCAATATCAGGCATTGTGGCGCCCAGCAACCCTGACCAGGAAAAACGTTGCCAGGTCTGGGTCAGCATAAGCATATCAACCATAGCTTCAGGATCATCCTGGCTGTAATCGAAATATTGTGCTGGTTCTTCTACCCTGCCATTCAAGTCGGAGCCCAAGAGAAGGTTGCTGAATATATTATCAAAGCGGGTTCTTTCCCCGACATCACCATATTGAACGGCAACCGAGTAATTGCCTGCCAGTGGATTTCCCTCCTCATCGCTGGCCAGCACATCAATGCTCAGGGCGGTTTCCTCCCCCGATCGCAACACCCTGGCTTGCATATCAAAATAAACCTGGTCATCGTGATTGACAAAAAGCAGTCTTTCCGCTTGCGGAATTCCTTCTGCTGAGAATAATACCAGTTGCGCAATGCCAGAAGGAAAAATGTTAAGGGGAATTCTGAAGGTTGCCGTTCTTTCACCACCCGGTGTTTGCTCAAAAAACAACGATTCTCCCTTTGATTGGGCCAGCAGTGAAGCGTTTGCTAATTCACGCGTGCCTGTAATATTGACTTCAAGTTCCTCATCCCCCATTTCAGCCCTGAGCACG
>JAZBOS010000113.1 GCA_036351255.1 Bacteroides sp. | reverse complement strand
TGTACCGGGAGGGCCTACAAGAAGGGCACCTTTGGGTATCTTACCCCCCAGCTGTGTGTATTTCTTCGGATTTTTGAGGAAATCGACTATCTCCATCACCTCAGTCTTGGCTTCTTCAAGGCCTGCAACATTTTTGAAAGTGACACTCACGTGGGTGTCCTTGTCAAAGAGGGTGGCTTTCGATTTACCAATATTAAAGATTTGCCCGCCCCCTGAAGCACCTGCCATCCGGCGCATAATAAACAACCAGAAAACAATAAGCAAACCAATGGGAAGCAACCAGCCCAGGATGTCAGTACCCCAGTTTCTGCGTTGCTCATAAAAAACAGGAACACGCTCTTCGATGGGAAGATCCTCCTGCCCTTCCCGAACCATCTGTTCAAAATTCTCTACTGAACCGATCTTAAACATATAATGCGGCCGAAGGGCATCCATGGTACCAGTGCCCCGGCCTTCGAGGTCATTGTATTTCTCCTGATCAAGTTTATCAGGCTTGAGAAAAACTTCAACCATGTCCTGATTCACCACCACCAGCTTCTCTACGTCCTGGGATGAAAGCATTTCAACCTCAAAGCGTTGTTGAGAAATCTCAATGGTTGAACCACCCCAGTTAAAGAAGTTTAAGGCAATCAGCAAAAGGGCAAGAATCCCGTAAACCCAGTAAAAGTTGAACCCGGGCTTTTTCTTGCCTTTTCCACCATCCGGATCCCCCGGTTTGTTGCCATTGGGTTTATTGGTCGTTTTATTATTGTTATCTGTATTCATTGAGTTGCAAATGAAATGTAATGCTGCTATAAATTGTTATTCCTCTACCGTGGTTCGGGGCGCATCGGCCCATAGGGCTTCCAGCTTATAAAAGTTTCGAACCGGTTCCTGGAACACGTGAACCACAATGTCGAGGTAATCAAGCAATATCCACTCGGCATTGGCAAAGCCTTCCCGGCGACGGGGAAAGTGGCCTGTAGCCTTCTTTGCTTCAACCTCTACCGAATCTGCAATAGCGCCCGCATGGGTTTTGGAAGTCCCGTGACAAATAACAAAATAATCGCAAACGGTAGAATTCAGCTTGGCTAAATCCAATATTACTATATCAAGTCCTTTTTTTTCCTGGATACCTTTTACTATCGAATCAATAAGGGTTTTTGTGTCGTCTTTCTTTTGTGTTTTTACCATTCCCGGAATGTTAATATTACCTGCAAATTTAACATTATTTACGCACATAATGTTTTTGCATTTTTGCGAATAATTGTTAATGGATTTAAATTGACTAATTTTGTCCTTTCGCCCAGATGATGGAAAGTAAGGCTCTGCGGATCATACACCTTGAAACCACCGACTCAACCAATCGTGAAGCTTTTCGATTGCTCGGGACATCCAGCCCTCCAGAGGGCACTGCCATTGTAGCAATGCATCAATATTCGGGACGAGGGCAGGGACAGGCATCCTGGGAAAGCGAACCCGGCAAAAACCTTACCTTCTCTGTCATACTCCGTCCGGTCTTCCTACCTCCCGCCAACCAGTTCCTGTTAAACCAGGCCATCGCCCTGGGGGTCAGGGATGGCATCGCTGAATTGCTAACTCCGAAGGAGAATGTACTGGTTAAATGGCCAAACGATATTTATTGGAAAGACCGCAAAGTTTCGGGCACCCTTATCGAAAACCAGATCATGGGAAACCGCTTGCTCGTGGCTGTAGCCGGCATCGGGATCAACGTGAACCAGGATCAATTCTCGAATGACGCACCCAATGCCCTGTCAATCAAAACCATCACGGGAACTGAATTTGAGCTCTCAAAGGTCTTTGAAACCGTCTTCAGCTCAATTTCATGGTGGTATCGGGTGCTCCAAAATGAAAACCATAAACAGATCAGGGAATCCTACCTGAACCACTTGCTGGGGTTCGGAGAAACCAGGCGTTTTTCGCACGAAGAAAAAGAATTTTCAGGAGAAATAACCGGGATTGACGAATATGGACGGATCCTGATCAGAGAAAGCGGGGGCCAGCTATTAAATTTCGACATCAAAGAAGTCAGGTTTCTATTCTGACCTCTTTGCAAAAATGTCTTCCAGTTTATCAGCCAGCATATTGACAAGGTTTTGCAAAGGCCCTGAAGCCACCATTTTCAGAAAAGGATTCAACTCAGCATCAAACACAATCTCAACCCGGCTCCGGTTTTCCTCTTCAGGCTCGAAATAGCAGTCAAGGGAATAATCGATGGGATTTTGGCCATCTGCCTTGATATGAATTTTCTGGAAGGGAACCTTTTCCTGCATTCGCATCGAGAGACTGGCCATTCCCTGGATTGTAAATGAACAGCTATCCTCATCGGCCTGCCAGTCAACGATCTGTGGCGGCATAAGGTCTTTGAAATTTCTGAAATCGCTCAGGAAATGATATACCTCTTGTTCGCTCGCATTGACAAGAACGCGCTTACTCTGGAATTTTGTCATAATACTTGAAGATAACTATGATGAAGTCTATTCCCCCCAGGCACGGGGGTTTTCGCGCCATTTCGAAAGAATTTGCATATCCTCCTCAGTGATGCGGCTTTCCTGCAGGGCAGTCTCCAGCAGGCAAGTATAATTGCTGAGGGTGTACAGATCGATTTCGTGCTGTGCCATGGCCTCTTCGGCTTCGGGGAACTGGTAGGAAAAAATGGCCAGCATTCCTTCGACAAGGAAACCAGCTTCGCGCAAAGCCTTTACGGCCGCAAGGCTGCTCTGCCCCGTCGAGACCAGGTCTTCGATCACAACCGTCTTCTCACCCTTTAGAATCCGCCCCTCTATCTGGTTTCCCAGTCCATGCCCTTTGGCAGCATTGCGCACGTAAACAAAAGGCAGCCCCATTTCTTCAGCCACCAGGATACCGTGGGCAATGGCCCCAGTCGCCACACCGGCTATCACTGCTGCTTCCGGAAAATTTTCACGGATAATTCTCGAAAACTGCAGCGCAATCTGACGCCTGACCTGCGGAAAAGACAATGTAAGCCGGTTGTCGCAATAAATGGGAGATTTTATTCCTGAAGCCCAGGTGAAGGGTGTCACAGCGTCTAGTTTTACGGCTTTGCTTTGAAGCAATAAACTCGCAATGATACGGGCAACTTCACTATCACATTTCATATTACAAACCTACACCAAATTTTAGTAACTTTCGAAAAGTCCTTGTAAATTCAAAAAAATTGAAGAAACGCTTCAAAAAATTATCGGATGTTTACGATCTATCTTATTGACAAAGAGATCAAAATCACCACCCTGGATGATCCCCTGGAAGGGAACCTGGAACTCTGGGCAGAACCCAGTCAGGCTTTCCCTTTCTGGGATTATTTTTCCAAATTCTTGTCAACTGGTGAAGGCAGTCGGATGGTATTGAAATCTTCTAATCCCCAATGGCTCTTTCGTTATGCAGCCTCCTTTTTTACCCCCCATGAAGCTGCAGGGGGCTTGGTCATCAATCCACAGGGGCAACTGTTGTTTATTTTCCGTAAGGGAAAATGGGACCTGCCCAAGGGTCATCCCAATCCCGGTGAAACCACCACAGAAACGGCCCTGCGCGAAGTGGAAGAAGAGTGCGGCATAGACCAGCTAAGCATCAAAGCTCCCCTATCCTGCACCTATCACGTCTTCCCTTGGAAAAATGAGCAGTGGGCACTGAAAAAAACCACCTGGTTTCTGATGACCACCCCTTCGACGCGAAAACCCACCCCACAAGTTCAGGAAGACATCATCAGGGCAGAATGGATAGACCATGACCAACTGCCTGAAATTTTCAACAACGTTTTCGGATCTGTCAGGGAACTGGTAACCCTTGCCATCGACCATAAGATGATCTGACCATTATTGAAAACAGGCATTAATCGTCATCCCCCTCGATCCTTCATCCTTTATTAAAATAAGCAAAAAAAAGGATCAGGAGAAATCCTACCCCCTTCCTACACCCAACCATACTCATAGTTAATACGGAGTTAATACGGAGTTTATACGGTTTAAACCGTATAAACTCCGTATTAACTCCGAGTCAGGTAATAAAAAAATGAGAAAAAGAACCTGGAAAGCTAAAACTTGCAAGCAAGATAAATTCACTTAACCCATTAATAATGAGTTATAAATGGCTCTAAAATATAATCAAAAAATAAAAATCCAGGAAAACCTCAAAATCTTACCTGATCGGGGACAAACTGGGTGGCGTCTCCCCCGTTGCGAATGATTTCGCGGACGATGGAAGAGGTAATGGCAGTGTGTTCGGGGACGGTGAGCATAAATACCGTTTCCAGTTCAGGCATCATTTTCTTGTTCATTTGCCCGATGCTGCGCTCAAACTCGAAATCGGCACTGGTGCGAAGGCCCCTCAGAATATACTTCACATTGTGCTTCCTGCAAAGGTTAATCGTAAGACCTTCATAATCAATGACTTCTATGGAAGGATAGTCCTTAAAAACCTTCCGAACCCATTCCATGCGTTGCTGAACGGGGAAAAAGCCCTGCTTTTCCGAGTTGTGGCCAATGGCTATAATAATCTTTTCAAACAGTGGGATGGCCCTCAGGACAATGGATTCATGGCCTTTGGTAATGGGGTCAAAACTTCCTGGAAATAAGGCTATGGGTTTCATGGTTCAAGGTTTTGATGCTGTTGCAGGTTTTTCAAAAAAGGAAAAATGCACCCGTCCATAGGTTCGTTCCTCCCTAAACTGGGGAAAATGGCTAAACTGTTTACCGGCCGGATGTTCAAGGATCAGCCAGCCACCCGGTGAAAGCAGTTCCCGGTTGAAGACAGCTTCTGGAATTCGTTCAAACTTTTCCATCTCATAGGGTGGGTCGGCAAAGATAATGTCAAACCCAGGGCGGCAGTATGAAAGGAAACGGAACACATCGGCACGGACAGCTTTCAGGTTATCGAAAGCAAACTGCCGGATGGTATGGTTAATAAATTCATAACATTTAAAATTGGCATCGACGGCAACGACCTCCTTAGCACCGCGGGAAGCAAATTCATAGGCAATGCTCCCGGTGCCTGAAAACAAGTCGATGACCCTCAGTCTTTCAAAATCGAAATGGTGATTCAGGACGTTGAACAGGGCTTCTTTGGCCAGGTCAGTAGTAGGCCTGACCGGCAAGTTGCCCGGAGGACGGATGATCCTGCGCTGATATTTTCCAGCAATTATCCGCATGTGTTCAAATGAAGCAGGTTAAAAAAGCCATGATGGGGAACGGCATCGAACGCGGGGCTGTATTTATAAACATCACTGCGACTCACGAAACCGGCCTTTTTGAAGTATTGGGCAAGATACGCATATTCTTTCGAGTCCAGGCTGATGTCGCCGGCCAGGATGGCTTCTACCTGGCTGGCATCGAGCTCAAACTGTTCAAGTACATAAAAAAGGAAATACATCAGATCGTCGAAGGCCTGATAAGCAAACGAATTATAGAAAACAAGCCTGTCGCCTTCAAAGAGCAGGAGTTCAAAATGCCCCTGATTAACATAAATGGCGAGGTCTGCCCTAACTTCACCCAGCCTGAAGGAGGACAACAGGCTTTCGACGAAAACGGTTGCTGTATGCCTGATGCGGTGCGCGGGATACAGGAACTCGAGCCGTTTGCGGATTGTTTCCGGAAAGGGATAAATGCCATAGGCCCCCAGGTTGTTAAGTTTATCGGCTTTCAATTCATATCCCTGGGGGAAATCTCCGGTAAATTGATGATAGTCATCCTTTCCGGCATACAAGAACAAATCGGCGGGGATCAGGGTATACTGAGGCTGATACCAGGCTATGCTGATGCGTTCGAAAGAGCCCAGCAAAAGCGGGTAATCACGGATAAAGTTTTCTAATTGTTCCGGAAAATCATCCTGTGAAGAACCGGGATCGAAGCGGTAAGATTCGAGCATCAGGTATTTGAAATGCCGGGGATCGAGGATTGCAAAAGAAAATCCATCGAGCGAAAGCTCGATGGATAATATTTCATTTCTTTCCGACCCTGGCAAAAAATCTTTGTCGACAATACTAACCGTCTTACGAAAAGGGCCAGACATATTGTTTAGGTTACTCCCAGTTTCCGTCGATAGAGGCCTCCACCAGCGAACCAACCTTTAAGCCGTCGAGACGGGTATAATAAATTAGATAAGGGAGGTCTTTCATGTATTCATCGGGGGTGGTGTAAGCTTCAAACACAGGCAATTCCACCATGCCTCTTTCAATCATACTGGCTGAGATGGTAAACTTTTTACCACCACTGAATGGAATGTAAGGCAGGGAGTCCAGCGGATATCTTGCTTGATTCAGAAGGGTATCCCTGGCTGGCATCCAGAATGTATCCCTTTGAACGATTCCTAAACGAACAGCTTCGGATTCAGTAAGAGAGTCGGGAACGGTACCGATTGCACGGAGGATGACAATCGAGTCATTTTTTACAAACTGAACCAGGGAATCCAGGTCGCCAAGGAAAGTGCCATAGCGTGAACGATGCGCTACCTGCGCAGTCCGGATATCTTTCAGTCGCTCAATGATGCGGGCTTCACGCCGGGCTGCTTCTTTGTTGAACCGTACCGGCTCCATAATGCTGTCATAGATCAGGTAAACAAGCACCACAATAGCAAGGGCTAAAACAATCTGAATAACTGTTTTCATACGAGTTGGTGGTTTTTTTTAATGATTATGCAAATGTAAAATAAAAATCGGAATGAAAGAAGGGGAAAGAAATCCAAGTTTGAACACTTCCGGCAGACCCTTCTTAATCAACATGCAAATATTCTAATTTTTTTTTAATCACCCGCAAGAAATTGATAAAAACATTTCAATAATTCAATGAAAAAAAGCCAAAAGAAGAGCCGGCAATGAGGTTCCATTTTTGCTGCAAGGGGCAAATCCATCCTTAGCCTTGTCAGAAAGTTTGGAATGCATTGTCGAGGTGGTGAGTCCTTTTGGTGATTTTCAAATCCTGAAGCATCTGCGATTTCACGCGTATTGTCAGGTTATAGCTCTTGCGGAAGCCGAAGGGAATCCAGTTCAGGGTCATCTCCCAGCAATGGAGATCACGATAAAGGTCTAGAGAGGTATAGGTAATTTCTTTCCTTTCAAAATCGTAACCTGAACGGAAGCCGATGCGCCATTTGGGCGTCAGGTTAACGGATCCATTCACATTGAGTGACTGGACTAAATTGCGGTCGAATCGCTCATCCCGATAGTTGTAGCGGGAATTGTAATTAAAGGTATACCCGAATTGCAAGTTCCAGGGCACGGAATAATCGACTACTGACGGGCTAAGGGGCATCATTTCTTCGCCGGGAATCTCTCCTCCATTCTCTCCCCCGCCTTCATCTGGACCACCTGGCCCGCCCATTGCACCGCCAGCAGGGCCCCTTAACTGATCGCCCCCAACCGCTCCGGCCTGTGCCTTTGAACTCAACGAATAGTTAAAACTCAGGCTCCAGTTGGTGTTTTTCAGCTTGAGCAGTTTATTCTCGGTTTCCCACAGAAATCGGTTTATTGACCGGCCCGTTGAATCGGTATCATAAACCGTCCAGCCGCTTGAATAGGTGATGTCGAAATTGTCGAATAGCCTCGTCCGCCCAGAAACCCGAATATCGGAAAATTTTAATGAATCACGTGCAATGTCATATCCACCGTTGATGGAAAAATTATCCAGCAGGGCGATTTTTCGCTCTCCACTGGCTGAGGTATCACGGCGATTCCTGACTTTCATCTCCAGGTTGTTTGCCAGTGAGAAGTTCAGGCTCCCCGAGCGGTTTGCCTGTGGACCCTGGTAAATACCCTGTTCAAAGATGGAGTATTCGACCTCGCGGTCATCCCTGGGGTTGTAATAGCTTTTGTAATAGCCCCAGAAGGGGTCCCCAAAGTCGGGCCGGTAACTGAAGCTCAGGTTGGGCGACATGACGTGGCGCAGGGCACGGATTGGCCCTCGGCGAAACTGCAACATCCCATACAGACGGGTGTTCAGGCTGGCACTATAATTAAAATCGCGGGCAGCTTTAAAACCAGAAATGGTATCGATGACCTCCCGGCCAAAAAGAGTATCGCCCCCCTGGACCCACATGGCTTCCGGATCCCAGTTTTTCTCAATGGTCGAGAAATACCAGCGTTCATTATAATTAAAACTGTTGCTGAGGTTAAAATGCTTTAAAACCCTGGTTGAATGGCTAATAGGAATGACATGATTGACCCCGTTGCGAAATCGCGACCATGTTTCCCTTTCAAAAAGCAGGGAGTCGACGGTGCGCAGCTCATTCCTGGCATTCATGGTATAATTCATTGTAATGTTTTCATACCATCTGGGTTCGCCTCTTGCGTTCTTCCTTTTGAAAGGATGCAGCCGGTTCACACTAAAGGCAATTTCAGGAAGGCTCAGGTCCACCGATTTGTTGATGGTATTCTGGCTGTGTCTGAAGTTGGCAGAGAAATTATAGCGCCCTGCCCAGTTGGCTGAATAAGAGACGTTGGAGGAGAAGGTGTTCGACAAATAGTCCTGTTCTGAAGTGGGGTTGAAACGGCTTGCCTGAGAGCTTCCGGCGTTGACATTGGCACGGAATACACTGTTTGGCCTGGCCTTGGGATCCTGGTTATGACTCCACACCACCCGAAAGTCGCGGTTCCTGGAATAATCGGGCAAGCCCTCTTCTCCCAGAACATTGATGGCGTAAGTCATGTTGAGCGATCCGGAATAGCGGTAGCGTACCCGGTAATTGGAACCTATCTTTGCGGCCCAGCTTCCGCGGGTGTAAATGTCGCCGCGCAGGGAGAGGTCAACATAATCATTGATACCCCAATAAAAGCCCCCGTTTTCGAGAAAGAAACCCCGGTTGGCCGTTTCGCCATAGGAGGGCATCAGAATCCCTGAAGCCTGCCCCCGCTTGTTGGGAAAAAATCCAAAGGGAACCACCAGGGGTGTAGGCACCCCTGCGATCACAAGATAGGCAAGGCTGGTGATAATCTTATCCTCGGGAAGGATCTTTGCCTTTCGGAAACCGATATGAAAATGCGGATCGGGATCATCGCAGGTGGTGAATTTCCCGTCTTGAACGTGAATAATCCTTGAAGGTTGTATCTTCACTACCTCACCGTGCAGGTAACCATCGGCTTCTTCGGTAAAGACCTGCATGGTTCGGCCACGTTTGCTTTCGAAATTATACCACATCTCCTTCGACTGGAACGACTGGTCACCTTCGGTGAAAAGCGGCAATCCCTGTATGACACCGGTGGAGTCAGGCAGTCCGCTGGCATATAGTTCATTGCGTTTGAAATCGATTTCCACGTAGCCTGCCTCCAGATGAATTTCCCCATATACCAGGTCAGCGTTACCGTACAGATAGACCTTCCGTTCGCGCACATTGAAATAGATGCTGTCGACCGCGGAATAATCTACCCTGGCATCAAGGATAGTCCCTGATCCTCTTTGTCTTTCAGGTTCGAGCATTGCCACAGAGTCAGCCTCACTGATGTCTGGGGGGATGGTGTCAGAAGCAAAGGAAGGCATGATTGGGGCCCGGGGACTGGTAAGGCTGTCGGGCAATGCAATGGGCGCACTGGACCGGGTACGTCCCGACACCGTATCGGGAGGCTGGGGGGGCTGGGCCTGGAATCCCCCTGCCGTTGCCGCAAACAAATGTACCCCCGAAACGAAGATCAGAAGCGTAATGGCAAAAAACTTAAATCCCAGGTTTGTACCCAATTTTATTTAATGTTACTTTTGTATAATAAGAATGGGCCTTATGCGTATTATTACCAAAGGTTAGCAGGGGCAAATCTAATTAAAAAATTGCTTATTACAGGTGAAACGTTTCTTTATAATTTTTGGTATACTCTTGCTGCTGGCCTCAGTGCCGGCAGAACTTACTGCAGATCGCCGTGGATTTGTTCGTACCGTTGTCATTGATCCCGGGCACGGCGGGAAAGATCCAGGTGCTCTTGGCAGCAAGGTCAAGGAAAAGGATATTGTCCTTTCCATCTCTTTAAAACTTGGCGAATACATCAAGCAAAACTTTTCGGATGTTAAGGTTATTTACACCCGCGACACCGATGAGTTTATTGAATTGCACCGCAGGGCACAAATCGCCAATGAGAACCATGCCGACCTGTTCATTTCCATTCACTGCAACAGTGCACCAAGCTCTTCAGCCTATGGATCGGAAACATTTGTAATGGGGCTTCACCGCAGCCGGGCAAACCTGGAGGTGGCCAAAAAGGAAAATGCCTCCATTCTATATGAGGACAACTACCTTGAGACCTACGATGGATATGATCCTAATTCTCCCGAGTCGAATATCATTTTCACTCTTTTTCAGAATGCCTACCTAAACCAGAGCCTGGATATGGCCACGCTGGTGCAGGATCAATTCCGTGAGAGAGCAAGGCGGGTTGACCGGGGTGTGAAGCAGGATGGTTTTTTAGTTTTATACCGTGCTACCATGCCTGCCATTTTGGTTGAAGCAGGATTCCTGAGTAATTCCCGGGAGGAAGCATATCTGGCTTCAGATGAAGGACAAAGTCATATTGCATCGGCTATATTCAGAGCTTTCCGCGATTACAAAACCCGGCAGGACCTCTTGGCAGCCTCATACGACCCGCAACTTCTGGCGCAAGCCAATACAGAAACGGCTGAAGCCAGCTCCGGGGTCATCCAACCTGCCCAAACCATAACACCAGAGGCTAATGAAACCTTACCCGATGACAGCGAGATTGTTTTCAAGGTACAGTTTGCTTCCACCAGTGTAAAAAGACCCCCAGATGCTCCGGAATTTAATGGCCTCCAGCAAGTAGAATACTATTTCCAGGATGGCTTGTACAAATATACCGTGGGCAACGAAAAAAGTCTGGAGGAGGCAGCAGCCATACAAAGCCAGGTACAAATGGCCGGGTTTAAGGATGCCTTTGTGGTAGCCTTCCACAACAACCAACGGATCACTCCGGCAGAAGCCATCCGGTTGTTGAACAAGTCAAAAAATAACCTTTAATTTTCCCGTTTTGAAAATTTCCAGAGAAGTTAAACTAGGCCTTTTGGGAACATTGACCTTGTTCCTGTTTATTTGGGGTATTTCCTATCTTAAGGGCAGGGATATATTTTCCCGACAAATGACCATATATTCCGAATTTGATAATGTTACCGGACTTGTTGAAACCAACCCTGTAATTGTTTCCGGGGTCAAGATCGGGCAAGTGGATAAGATCAGATTTCATCCTGATGGCTCGGGCAGGATTGTTGTCAGCATGATCCTCAACAAAGAAATCGGCATTCCTGCAAACTCTTTGGCCCACCTGAAAGGAGCAGATTTTATGGGCTTTCGCGAAATAGAACTCCTCCTTGGAGATGCGCCTGTGGCTGTTTCCAATGGGGATACCCTTGTTTCACGCACCACTACTTCCATTATGGAGGATGTGGCCAAGCAGCTTGGCCCGGTGAAAGAGCAGGCAGAGGCCCTTTTGGCCAGAGTCGATTCGGTTATGGCTGCCATCCAGTATGTCTTTAATGAGGATACCCAAAACAACCTCACCCAGAGCATTGAAAGCCTGAAGAATACCATGGTAACGGTTGACAAGCAGTCTGACAGGCTGGATGCGATCATGGCAAATGCAGAATCCATCACCACCAATCTGAAGGAAAACAACGAATCGATTACCAATATCATTCATAACTTCTCCAGCATCAGTGATACCCTTGCAGCCCTTGAGATTACCCGCACCATGGAAGAGGTCAACACGACCATGGAAGCCCTATCAAAAACAATGGGCAAAATACAACGGGGCGAAGGCAGTATTGGCCTGCTGGTGAATGATGATGCCTTGTATCAAAACCTGGAAACCTCCTCAAAGAAGCTGGATCTGCTGCTCGAAGATATCCGGCTGAACCCGCGCCGGTACATCAATGTCTCGGTGTTTGGAAGGAATTAACGTGCGGAGGGGCTTTTTGCCCGAAAAGCACAAAAACATATACTGCCGATGAAAAAACGGAAGCCATTACTGGTCATCATTTTCTTTGCGGCCTTCCTGCTTTCATTCACCTCATCAGAAACCTCCGGACCGGTATCTTCCCTTGAAAATGCTATCATTGAGTTTTCAAAGGATCCTGCCCTTGCCCGTGCAAGCTGGGGTATCTGTGTGATGGATGTTTCAAACGGGCGGGTGCTGGGCTCGCACAATGCCGATATGGCTCTGGTTCCTGCCTCCACTCAAAAGGTATTGACCACTGCCTCTGCCCTGCTGATGCTGGGCCCGGAGTTCCGTTATAAAACCACCCTGGGATATACCGGACGTATTGATAGCGAAGGGACTCTTCACGGCGACCTGGTCATCAAGGGCAGCGGAGATCCAAGCTTTGGTTCTACCAACCTGCACGATTCGCTGAACCTGGACAGGGTGTTCCTGCAATGGCTGGAAAACATTCGGAGGGCCGGCATAAAAAAGATCACCGGCAGCATCGTTGCCGATGCTTCCATTTTCGACGATGAAATGATCCCACGAAAGTGGATATGGGAGGATATGGGCAACTATTACGGTGCCGGGGCCAGCGGACTGACAGCTAATGAGAATCTTTATACGGTCTATTTTAAGCCTGCCCAGGCGGAAGGACTGCCAGCCAAGGTGCTCTTTACCGAACCCCCTGTCCCGGGTATGGAACTGATCAACCAGGTAACCACCGGCAAAAGGGGTTCAGGCGACCAGGTGTATATTTTCGGGGCGCCTTACCAGATGCAGCGAACCCTGACAGGCACCGTTCCATTGGGCAGCAATAATTTCCCGGTCAAAGGGTCCATACCTGATCCCCCTTTATTCGTGGCTGCCTCTTTCAGCGATTTCCTGACGAAAATCAACATTACGCAGGGAAAGCCAGCTATTTCCCATAGGGAATTATCAACCGAAAATATCCGTATAACTGAACCATTCCGTTTACTGAGCATCTGGAAGTCCCCTCCCCTGTTTAGCCTGGCAGGTCATACCAACCTCAATAGTGTGAACACCTATGCCGAGAACCTGCTCAAAACCCTGGGAAGTATCATCAAAGGGGAAGGCAGCACAGAGGCAGGTGTTGAGGCCATAAAAGAATATTGGAACGGCAGGGGTCTTGATACCAGGGGGATGTTTCTTTATGACGGCAGTGGCCTTTCGCCTTCCAACCGGATCACGGTACGACAACTCGCGATGGTTTTACAGGAAACGGCAGGAAGCCAGTCAGCCAGGTTTTTTATTGCCGGGCTTCCGCTGGCCGGGCGCACCGGGTCGATTGCGGGAAGCTTCAGGGGTACGCCTTCAGAAAATGTTTTACGGGCCAAAAGCGGCTACCTTGCCAACGTCAGGTCGTATGCCGGAATGACCCGCACCCGCGAAGGAAAAACCCTGGCTTTTGCCATCATTGTAAACCATTATGAAGGAACGCCGGCCTCGATGCGCGAAAAATTGACAGGCCTCATGGATGCCATTACAAGGTATAACCAATAAACCCCTTTTTCGATGAAAAATTTAATCAGAAACCAATTAAAGAAGAAAAATTTATTATAATTTAGCGAGCAAAGTGTAATTTTTCTTAACTTTTATAAATATATAGAGATATGCAAGACACAGACTGGGGAAAACTCCCTTTCGGCTATTTTAAGACAGACTACAACGTGCGCTGCTATTACCGTGATGGGAAGTGGGGTGAAGTTGAAGTCTCCTCATCCGAGGTCATAAACATTCACATGGGGGCCACCTGCCTCCACTATGGGCAGGAAGCCTTTGAAGGCATGAAAGCCTACCGTGGCAAGGATGGCAAGATTCGCCTGTTCCGTTGGCAGGAGAATGCCAAAAGAATCCGCAAATCAGCTGAAGGCGTTTTGATGGCCCAGGTTCCGGAAGAACTTTTCTTCGAAATGGTAACCAAAGCCGTCAAAATGAATGAACGTTTTGTTCCCCCCTATGGCCATGGCGCATCACTCTATATCCGTCCACTGCTGATCGGCACCGGCGTGCAGGTTGGGGTTAGCCCCGCAAAAGAGTACCTGTTCATGGTGTTTGTTGGACCTGTTGGACCTTACTTCAAGGAAGGCTTTAAGCCGGTGACCATGCAGATCGTTCACGATTATGACCGTGCGGCGCCGCTGGGAACAGGACATATCAAGGTCGGCGGAAACTACGCTGGCAGTCTGGCAGCCTCTGAAAGGGCCAAGAAAGAAGGATACGCTTCGGTAATCTTCCTGGAAGCGAAAGAAAAGAAATACATTGATGAAGCAGGCCCGGCTAACTTCTTCGCCATTAAAGACAACACCTATGTAACCCCGAAATCACATTCAATCCTGCCCTCCATTACCAATATGAGTTTAATGCAGATGGCTGAAGAAATGGGCTTAAAGGTGGAACGCCGCCAGTTGGCAGTAGAAGAACTGGCAGACTTCGAGGAGGCCGGGGCTTGTGGCACTGCAGCCATCATCACGCCCATTGGCAAGATCGTGGTGCGTGAGACTGGTAAAGAGTACCAGTTCTCAAAAGACGGAAAGGCCGGTCCAATCTCCACCAAATTGTATCAGAAGTTGATCAGTATTCAATACGGAGAAGAACCCGATACCCACGGTTGGATTACCATCCTGGATTAAAAGAATAAAAAAACTTTAAAAAACCGTCTCAGCATGCTGGGGCGGTTTTTTTTTATTATGCCTTAAACGCTTCATCGGTTGCCCAAAAAGATCAATCCCACCACATAACATCCTAACTTTCAGGGTGGCTTTTGATTTCTTCATTTTCGCTTGCAGGAATTTCTTTACCTTCCTTTTCCAACAAAGTAAAATGTAGCCAACTCAAATGAATAGTCACTTGTTTTTTCATTGTCTGTGAAAATACCCCTCAAGCACCTTTCTAAGCCCATTTTTCAAGTATCCATAATTAAAGTTTAACCGGTGTTTAACCGGTGTTTAACCGTTTTAAATTGGTTAAACACCGGTTAAACACTGGTTAAATATAGTCTGAATTGGCATTTTGCATAAGCCTGGAAAGGTGACAATATTTTCTTTAAACGTTAATAAATGGGGAAAAACCTTGCGCTTTGGCAGGATGTATGTCGAACCGCCTTACGGTCGAAGAATGAAAAGAGGCTACCCCCTTGCTTAGAGGCAGCCTCTTTAAGAATTTCTTAAAGGAATTATATCCTGATCAATGTTTGATTCCCTGGGGCTGGATTTCAACCTCAGGCACTGACTTTTTCTTTCCTTCGGAAACGAATATCCAGAGGAAAGCAGAAATCGACAGGCTGATGCCACTGATGATGAACACGGTGCGTGGGTCAGCAAGGGCTTTAATCACGAAGCCCATCACAAAGCTGGCCACCAGTTGGGGAAGCACAACCGAAAGGTTAAAGATGCCCATAAAGAATCCCATGCGGGCCCTGTTTACTTTTTCTGACATGATGGCAAAAGGCAAAGAAACCACTGCAGCCCAGCCAAAGCTAAGGATTGCCATCAACACATAAAGGCTGATCTGGTTCCGTGCAAAAAAGACAATGGCAAAATATCCCAGGGCCATCAAAGCTACAGCTAATACGTGGGTTTTTACTCTTCCGATTTTGCGTGCAATTGGCTCGAGGACAAAGATGGGCCAGATGGCACCTACAGCGTTCAGCAAAAAGAACGACCAGCCTATGATCTGCCCGGTGACCAGGTCAGTGGCCGCAACATCCACCCCGGGAGAATAAGGATTTATTTTCTTCTCAATAAAGATGATAGCATAAATAAACATGGTTTGTATACCCAGCCAGCTAAAACCATGAGCAATGTATATCTTCCACAGTTCGCCCCATTGGGTTTTGGTCTCCTTCACGGGTTCATCCCCTTCCTTGGCTTCCTCTTCCAGGTGGCGCGGCTCCTCGATAAAGAAAACCGGGATGATGGAGAACAGCAAAATAACAGCTACCCCCACATAGATCAGAATGAAGTTTCCAAACAAGGCGCCCACTAGGTAAGCCATACTACCAAACAGGTTGGAGATTGACTGCATCCAGGTATAACCCTTTGTACGGGGAGGACCGTCAGGCGTAACATCAGCAATGATGGAACGTGTGGGGTTAAAACTGATGTTAATGGCCAGGTCGAGCGTCAGGGCAATGGTGATGGCCACAGCCATAATACTGCCGATGCCCAGAAAGGTGTCAATGGCTCCGATGTGAGGGAGGGCAAATATGGCCAGACCTGCGAGCAATCCGCCCACCAGGATGAAGGGCCTGCGCCGTCCGCCCCAGAACCATACCTTGTCGCTAATGAGCCCAATGATGGGCTGCCCCAGTATACCAGCAATGGGGCCAGCAGCCCATACAATCCCTATCTCGTGGATATCGAGCCCGTACTGGGTGCGTAAAATCCAGCTCAGGGCAGCGATCTGAACAGAAAGGCCAAACCCCATTGCGGTGGCCGGCAAGCTCAGGATCGCATAGAAGAAGTTGCTAAGTCTTTTCTGAAAGGGTAGCATAGTTTTCAGTTTAAATTAGGAAACAGGTTTATTGGATGAACGCTGACCGTTACCCGTTGACCTCTGGCCCCGGCCCTGCTGTCGTCTCTGATTGAATTTTTGGTTGTGATGAGGTTTATGCCCCCGAAAAGATGGCTGCTTTTCGGGCTGATATTCCGGGCCCTTGCCCAGTTTTTCAGAAAGTGTCACCTTCTCCACCTCCCTGCCCAGAAAACGTTCGATGGCAGCGAAACGCCGCTGCTCCTTCTCACCGATCAGGGTGCAGGCTTTCCCATCAGCCTGTGCACGGGCGGTGCGCCCGATGCGATGCACGTAATCCTCGGCATCCTGTGGCACGTTGAAGTTGATTACCAGGTCAATGTCTTCCACATCGATGCCGCGGGATATGATATCGGTAGCCACCAAAACCCTGGTTTGCCTGCTCTTGAACCGATTCATCACCGATTCACGCTCTGCCTGTTCAAGATCGGAATGGATCTCTTCAACCAAACGGATTGTTTTCTTTAAGTCGCGGCTCAGCTGCTTCACCATCGATTTGGTGTCGCAAAAAATGACGATGGTCTTCAGGTCTTTATCCTTATGCACCAGATCCTTGACAAGCGGTACCTTTTGATTTTCATACACCACATAAGCCTCCTGGCGGATCTTCTCGGGCGGAGTAGCGGCAGCGATATTGATCTCTTTGGGTTTCTGAAGGATCTTCCTGGCCATATCCCTGATCTTGGGAGGCATCGTAGCCGAGAATAACAGGCTCTGCCTTTTGTTGGGTATGTAAGAAATGATCTTCATGATGTCGTCGAAAAAGCCCATGTCGAGCATACGGTCAGCTTCGTCGAGCACCAGGTACTGCAACTTGTCCATTTTCACATAGCCCATATTGAGGTGGCTGATCATACGGCCGGGCGTACATACCACAATGTCCACGCCCTGGCTCATGGCGCGCTTCTCGTTGGAATAGGTCGCGCCATCGCCACCCCCAAAGACAGCCAGTGAACTGACATTTGAAAAATAGGAAAACCCCTCCAGTTGCTGGGCAATTTGAATGGCCAGCTCACGGGTGGGCACAATGATAAGCCCCTTAATGTGGTCGCCGGCGGGGCGGGTAATAATTTTGTGAAGCATGGGAAGCAGGAAGGCCGCCGTTTTGCCGGTACCGGTCTGGGCACAGGCAATCAGGTCACTGCCCTGAAGGATCTCAGGGATCACCTCTTGCTGGATGGGTGTCGGCGCCTTGTAATTCATGGCGTCGATTCCTTCCATGATGCGTTCATCAAAATCGAATGAAAGAAAGTCCAAAATAAACAGATTAGGATAATGGGGCTAAAGCCCCTTGAATGAATGAAATATAAAACGCGCAAAGATAGGAAATTTTTCTTTGGTTGTCATTGTTGCCTGACTTATCATTGTTGTCATTGTTATTATTGCGTATAAACCATTCAACATTCAACTTTTCCAACATTCAACTTAATCCACTATTTTTACAAAAAAGAAAAGCAATGATCCTTCAGCTTGTATTGTATTCGCCCTTTGAAAAAGAAGAACAGCTTGTTTCGCGCTGGGGAAAGCCCCTTCAGGAATTGCTCTCTGAATACCTAAACGCCA
This sequence comes from Bacteroides sp., assembly GCA_036351255.1. NCBI lineage: Bacteria > Pseudomonadati > Bacteroidota > Bacteroidia > Bacteroidales > Bacteroidaceae > Bacteroides > Bacteroides sp. Next base: position 17,047 of record JAZBOS010000113.1, on the reverse strand, counting down.
TCCATCACCTTGGTTATATCAATGATCCTGATACCCTTGAAAAAAATATTAAATCCCTTTCAGAAAAGCCTGAGGCCCTGATCCTTGTGGTAGGTTCCGGGGGCACGGAACGGTTGGCGCAGAAAGCGATGGATCTGCTCCCCTGCCCTGTAATGCTGCTTGCCAACAACCGAAACAACTCGCTTGCTGCAGCCATTGAAATCAATGCCGTCATGGGTCAAACAAGGCCTCTTAAGCTGGTTTATGCCCCCGATGAGACCAATGTCCACCTGCAAATAAAAGCCTTCCTGCGCGCAGCACAGGCCCTAAGCCGTATCCATAAAGCCCGGTTTGGCGCTGTTGGAGAGCCCTCCCATTGGCTGCTTTCATCCGATGGGGTCAACGACTTCGGAACCTTTGGCACCAAACTGGTGAAAATTCCCATACAGGAATTGGTTGAAGGGTATGAAATCCTTGAAGAAGAAAGCAGCGATGAAGTGAAAGAGGCCGTCAGGGAAAAGGCCTCAAAAATCCTGATCAAAGACGAAGCCCTGGGCGAGGCCTCGAGGGTTTTCCTGGCCATGCAGCAAATCATTGGCCGCTACAGGCTGGACGGCATCACCATCCGGTGCTTCGACCTGTTGGAGCATCGGTTCACTGCCTGCCTGGGAATGGGACTGACTAACGATCAGGGCATTGTAGCCTCGTGCGAGGGCGACCTTCACGCCTCCTTCAGCATGCTGGCCGCTCAACTGCTTACCGGTGAACCCGTATGGATGGCCAACCCTTCCTCCATTGATGCAGAAGAAAACCTGCTAACCCTTGCGCATTGCACCGTACCCTTCAATATGCTGTCAGGAACTGATGGCACAACTTTGACCACTCACATGGAATCAGACCTCAGCGTGGGCATTGGAGGATCGCTCAGGAAGGAGCCCGTGACCATCTTCCGCACGGGGAAGGATTTCAGAAGCATTTATGCCATCACAGGGCAGATCATCGAAACCAATATGGGCAATCCAGCCCTCTGCCGAACACAAGCCATTATAAAAACCGATACCAGCGTGATGGAATGGATGAAAAAAACCCCGGGAAACCACCAGTCACTGGTTTACGGGAATATCATTCCTGATCTCAGTGACTTCTGCCGGTTTGCCGGGATTCAACTAATCCTTTAACTATTCGTTAACAATCACCATTTCATCAAGCAGGTACTTCATTCCTGCATAGCGATCGATGACCCAGAGAATGTACTGGCTGTTTGCAGTGATGCTACGGCATTGTTCAGGGTCGAACATGATGTCGCTCATGGTGCTCTCCCAGGTGCGGTCGAAGTTGATGCCAATAAAGGCCCCGCTGCCATCAAGGACAGGGCTTCCTGAATTGCCCCCTGTGGTATGGTTGCTGGCCAGGAAGTCAATGATGAGTTCTCCATCGTGGTCGTAGGGGGCAAAATCGCGCTGGCGGATCAGTTGATCTAGCCTTTCGGGGATGCGATAATCTGGCACCTGCGTATTTGTTTTTTTTTCAAGGATTCCCTGAGCCGTGGAATGGTGCAGGTACTGAACCGCATCGCGCGGATAGGAGCCTTCCACCTTGCCGTAGGTGATCCTCAGCGTACTGTTGGCATCGGGAAAAAAGTTCTGTTCAGGCCTCATCTCCCGCAGCCCTGCAGTGTACAAGCGGTAAAGGCTATCCAGTTTACTGTTGAGGCTTGATTCCACAGGTCTTATCGTTTCTTCCTGATAGTTGGCCAAGCTCATGGCCAGCGCAAAGGCGGGGTCTTTCTCCAGCTTGCGGTAATCTGAGGCTTTATAGTTATCCAGCAAATCCATAGTCTTGCTTTCCGAAGCCAGGATGGAGCGCGAAAAAAGCCTGTCAGCATATTTCTGCAGGTCAGTGCCATACTGTCGCCGGATATCCATCAGCACCGGAGGAACCAAAGGCTGTTCGGCAAGCGCCAGGTAACGGTCGAGCATAACAGTCAGAATACGCTGGTCTGTACCCTGGTGGTAATCCTTGAAGAAGGCCGAAGTCATTGCCTTCAGGCGTTCCACTAGATTTGCAATTTCTTCAGTATCTGCATTGCTTTCCTTACTCTTCTTCACCAGTTCATCAAAGCCCTGGGCAAAGCGGACGAGTTCAATTCTCCTGCCTGCTTCATTGTAAAGTATAGTTGCATAGCGGAAAGGATTCAATTCCTGGTAGAGGGTTTCAAAGGCATTGAGCAACCCGGCATAGCGGCCAGCGTTTTCAGGCCTGGAAGCCCATTGTGCAAATTCCTCCTCTAGTTCTGTTTTTCTTTCCACCGCATCCAGGCGTTCCAGTCCTCGTATCTCACCCTGCCAGCGCTTCCAAGCGTTTGATACCCCGGAATGCTTTGCGGTATATTGAATCCTGATTTTATCACTTGCATCCATCTCCTGGCTATAGATATCCAGGGTACGTGTCCTAAGGTCAATGGAAACGGGGTTCTGCTTCTCAAGAATATATTTAACGGCATCGGATGTAAGGTACTGAGAGGTACGGCCTGGGAAGCCATACACCAGGGTGAAGTCGTCCTGCCTTACCCCCCGGTTCGATACGGGGAAATAATGTTCCGGGCGGTAGGGCTTGTTATCAGGGCTAAAGTCAGCCGGCTCATTGTCAGCATTGGCATATACCCTGAACAAGGAAAAGTCGCCGGTGTGGCGTGGCCACATCCAGTTATCCTCATCGCCGCCAAAGCTGCCAATCGACTCAGGTGGGGCACCTACCAGGCGGACGTCGCGGTAAACCTGGTAAACAAAGAGGAAATATTCGTTGCCGTAATAAAATGGAGCGACCTGGGTTTCGTACTTACCGTCCTCAGCAGCCGCATTGGCAATCTCACGGGTGAGCTGTGAAACCGCTGTAGCCCTTTCCTCTTCTGTCATCCCCTCACGGAGTTTCGGAATTATTTGATCTGTAACATCCTCCATTCGAACGAGCAAGGTAATGGTCAGGCCGGGATTGGGCAATTCTTCCTCCATGCTTTTCGCCCAAAATCCGTGAGTCAGGTAGTCGTTCTCCACACTGCTGTGACGCTGAATTTGCCCCAGACCGCAATGGTGGTTGGTGATCAGCAAGCCCTCGGGAGAAAGGAAAGCACCCGTGCATCCACGACCAAACCGCACAATGCCGTCCTTCAGGCTTGGCCCGTTTTCATTATAGAGGTCACTGGCCGAAAGCTGAAGACCCATTTGCTGCATCGTCTCAATGTTATTGCCTATCAGCACAGGCAACCACATGCCCTCCGTTGCAAAACCCTGAAGTTGAATGGAAAGCACAAAAGCTAAAACAAGAATTCTTTTAAACATAAGTTTATTTGATTGATGATTTATGAATGATGAATAGTTAGTGCCAGGTGCAAGGTTTCAGGTTCAAAATCTCAGGTTCTGCATTTGCAGGCTTCAAACAGGTAAAACAATGCTAAACTTCTGATTTAATTTAGATACCAAATTCAACAAAACTACATAAAAAAAATCCCCCTTGTCGGGGGAAAAAGAAAGTTTTTTTACATCAAATTATTTGCTTTTCACTGAGCAGAAACTCCATTTGTTTTTGGTAACCAAGGGCTGCTTCACGAGCCTTTTCGTCGAAGTTCTTTCCTGTGGAAGCAAAAATTATATTTCTTGATACATTCACCAAAATACCACAATCATTATTCATTGCCATACGCGACACATCCTGAAGACTTCCACCCTGAGCACCGACACCAGGCACAAGGAAGAAATGCGAGGGTGCAACTTGCCGGATGTCCTGAAGCATTTCGGGACGGGTAGCGCCCATCACAAACATCAGGTTTTCAGGGGTCCCCCATTGCTGGCATTGTTCTATGATAAGCTCAAAAAAACGCTTCCACTGTTCGGTTTTGATGCCCATACGCTCAAGCAACATCGGAAGCTGAGGTTGCCACAACTGGAAGTCGCGTGCGCCCGGGTTGCTGGTCAGGGCCAGCACGATAGCCCATTTACCCGGCCTTGTCAAAAAAGGCCGAAGGGTGTCCTGCCCCATATAGGGATTGACAGTAACCGAATCAAAATCAAGGCGTTCAAGGAATGCTTTTGCATACTGTTCGGCCGAGTTGCCGATATCTCCGCGCTTGGCATCAGCAATGGTAAATACTGGCCCACCAGGATGTTTCCTCAGGTATTCCATCGTTTTCTCAAGGCTTCGCCAGCCTTCACTGCCCCTGCTTTCATAGAAGGCGAGGTTGGGCTTATAGGCCACTGCCAGATCGATGGTTGCATCGATGATCCTGCGATTAAACTCATACACCGGGTCATCATGCTCTTCCCTGAGCCAGTCCGGAATTTTTTCCAAATCACTGTCAAGGCCTACGCAGAGGTAGGATTTCTTTTCTCTGATGAGCTTGATAAGTTCCTGCCGGTTCATTGTAGTATGGGATTAAGTAACCACGCCTTCCTTCAGTTTCTCAGCATTTTCTGCTACCTGAAGGGCATCGATAATCTCCTGGATATCGCCATCCATAACGGAGGCCAGGTTATAAAGCGTCAGCCCGATTCGGTGGTCGGTCATACGGCCCTGTGGATAATTATACGTGCGGATCTTGGCTGAGCGGTCGCCCGTAGAAACCATTGTCTTCCGTTTAGACGAAATCTCGTCGAGGTATTTCTTATATTCCAAATCATAAAGCCTGGTGCGCAATACGCTCATAGCCTTTTCAAGGTTTTTGATCTGCGACTTCTGGTCCTGAATAGAGACCACGATGCCCGTGGGAACGTGGGTAAGTCTAACGGCGGAGTAAGTGGTGTTGACCGACTGCCCCCCTGGCCCAGATGAACAAAAGGTATCCTTGCGGATGTCGCTTTGCTTGAGTTCTATGTCGAACTCATCTGCTTCGGGCAACACAGCCACTGTGGAAGCAGAGGTGTGCACCCGGCCCTGGGTCTCGGTCTGGGGCACCCGCTGCACGCGATGCACCCCCGACTCATACTTCAGGATGCCGTAAACACCTTCGCCCGTAACATTAAATATAACTTCTTTGAAGCCGCCCGAAGTGCCTTCGTTCATATCCACAAGCTCAGTCTTCCAGCCTTTCGACTCGGCAAACTTCAGGTACATCCTGTAGAGGTCACCCGCAAAAATTGCTGCTTCATCCCCACCGGTACCTGCACGGATCTCCACAATGGCATTCTTCTCATCCTGTGGGTCGGCAGGAATCAGCAGGAAGCGTATGTCTTCCTCCAGTTTTTCCTCACGCTCAAGCAGTTCATCCATCTCAAGCTTGGCCATTTCCCTGAACTCAGGGTCTTTCTCCTTGTTCAGGATTTCCCTGGTCGATTCAATATTATCGAGGATGTTCTTGTATTCCTTGTAAGCGGCAATGATAGGCCCCAGGTCTTTATATTCCTTGTTGAGGGCGATATAACGCTTCATATCGGTGACGATGTCGGGATCAGTGATCAACCGCCCCACCTCCTCGTAGCGTTCGTTGATGGCGTGTAATTTCTCTAACAGCATGCAGGGTTAAAATTTAAGCTTGCAAAGTTACGAAAAATCGCCTGCAATAAAAATCAGGGATAAACAAAAGAGCCTTCGGCAGTAGTGATGGTTAGTTTCTTCTCAGGAGCTGCCTCGCAATGCCCTATGATCCTGGCTTCCAGGTTGAATTCTGAAGCAATGGCGATAATCTCGGCAGCCCTTCCCTCTTCCACATACAACTCCATTCGGTGGCCCATATTAAACACCTGGTACATCTCCTTCAGGGGAGTGCCTGACTGCTCGCGGATAAGCCTGAACAGGGGCGGTATTGGGAAGAGGTTATCTTTCACCATGTGCAGGCGGTCGACGAAGTGCAGCACTTTGGTCTGCCCTCCCCCGCTGCAGTGCACCATGCCGTGGATGGCTCCCTTCAACTCCGAGAAGATAGCCTTAACCACCGGTGCATAGGTGCGCGTAGGCGAAAGCACCAGTTTCCCTGCATCCAAGGGGGAACCTTCCACTGCATCCGTCAGCAGGCACTGGCCCGAATAGACTACCCCATGGTCCAGCGAATTGTCATAGCTTTCCGGATATTTCTTGGCGTATACCGAAGAGAAAACATCGTGACGGGCTGAAGTCAGCCCGTTGCTGCCCATCCCACCGTTGTATGCGTCTTCGTAAGTAGTCTGTCCATAAGAGGCCAGCCCTACTATCACGTTACCGGGAGCGATCTTTTCATTGGTAATCACCGAAGCGCGGGGCATACGGGCTGTAACCGTCGAATCAACTATTACTGTCTTCACCAAATCGCCCACATCAGCGGTCTCTCCACCGGTCAGCACCATTTCAATCCCCTGGCTGCGCATATTCTCCAAAAAGGCCTCTGTGCCATTAATAATGGCAGCGATCACCTCGGCGGGAATAAGTTTTTTATTGCGGCCAATGGTAGATGAAACCAGGAGCTTATCGTTAGCACCCACACACAAAAGGTCGTCGAGGTTCATTACCACGGCATCCTGGGCAATGCCTTCCCAAACCGACAGGTCGCCGGTTTCTTTCCAGTAAAGGTAAGCCAGGGACGACTTGGTCCCGGCCCCGTCGGCGTGCATAATGTTGCAATAAAGAGGGTCTCCCCCCAGGTAATCGGGAACCACCTTGCAAAAGGCCTGGGGAAACAAACCCTTATCCAGTTTACTTATTGCACTGTGAACGTCTTCTTTCGATGCCGAGACCCCTCGCTGGTTGTATTTCTGCTGTCCACTCATCTCGCTGCGCACTTACTTTGATAACATTCCGTTAACGGATCTCTTTTTACCGTCTTTCCCTTTCTGTGTTCCCTTGCGGTTCTTGCGGTTCATCCGGTGGGTCTTTGTCAGGCTGGTTTATGATATCAATTCTGACAGGTCCCTGCTGGCCGGGGTCATCCGAGGGTTTAAAGTCATCGCGCAGGATGCGGAATTCGGTACGCCGGTTCAGGGCGTGGGCCGCTTCGCGCATGCGTTCGGTGCTCAACCGGTTGATATAATCTTCGGTTAGGGTTACTCCAGCCCTGAAAGTGGTGCCGTCACGGGTAACGGTCCTTGTCAGGGTTCTTGGCCTGCGTTCACCGTAGCCGCGGGCTTCCAGCCTAGCCGGGTCAATACCCTGCTCAATGAGGTACTCAACCACCGACTGGGCGCGGCGCTGAGAAAGGGTATCGTTGCTGGTCTCCGTACCCCGACTATCGGTATGCGAAGCCAGTTCAATAACCAGTTGCGGATTGTCGTTCAGTGTCTGCACCAGCCCATTGAGCGAATCGCGGAACTGTGGCAAAAGCTCCCAACGGCCAAAGTCGTAAAGGATCTCGGGCAGTGCAATGGGCGTCACTGGAAGAGCCTCCATATCGATATCAATGACAAAATCTTCGCTTCGGGTATATTCTTCCGTGCTCAGGTGTGTGCGGAAAGAAAAGTATTTGTTTTTGCTGGCCAGAATCTCATACGAAGTATGCTCTTTCAGGAATTCTTTTCCAAACTGATAAACCCCTTCGTCGCTGGTTTCACGCTGCACCAGGCTCCCATCCGAGCCCACCAGTTGTATGATTACGTCAGGCAGAACGGCTTGGGTGCTGTCATCTTTAACGATACCACTTAGGGTAAATTCAACCGGGGCCAGGTAAAAGGAATGGATATCATAGCCCCTTGCCCCCCTGCGGTTGCTGCTGAAAAATCCCTGTTTGAGGCCTGGCTTGAACAACATTCCAAAATCATCCATAGGGCTATTTACAGGGGCTCCCATATTTTCTGGCTTCGCCCAGCCCTCGGGGGTTCGCTCAGAATAAAAGAGGTCGAGCCCCCCCATCCCGGCATGTCCGTCGGAAGCAAAATACAAGCTACCATCCTCGTGCACGTAAGGGAACATCTCGTTGCCGGGGGTATTGATGGGTTCACCCATATTTTGGGCCGGCCCGAATTCATCCCCGGGAGCCCTTCGCCGGGCAAACCAGATATCCCTTCCACCAAGGCCTCCTGGCATATCTGAGACAAAATATAAGGTCAATTCATCTGAGCTGATGGCGGGATGACCTACCGTCAGGGTACTGTCGTTGACCAGTTTAACCTCACTGGCTTCTCCCCAGGTGGCCCCCTGCCGCTGCGACACAAAAATCCGGCAGCCCATCTCAATATCGGGACTGGGCAGGCAGCGCGTAAAAAACAGCTCTGTAGCGCTGCTATTGATAGCCGGGGCCCCTTCATTAAATTCCGTATTAATGGGACCCTCATCCAAAAGTTCGGGTGTGCTCCAATTCCCTTCGCGGTCAAGATAGGAAACAAACAAGGAGGTATGCTTCCTCCCATACCAAGGGTCGGTATCATCACCAAGGGCATCGTCGCGGCTTGAAGCAAAAATCAGCACAGTTCCCAAATGATCACCCCAGGAAGATGTAAAATCGTCCTCTCGTGAGTTGAAAACCCTTACACTTTCCACTTCATAAGGAGTCAACTGCTCGGCATACTGCTTCGAAAGCTCGATGGTCTCCAGTCCGCGTGGTCCCCGCCAGTCGTCGGGGAGCACTTCCATAAACTTGTAATAATTGGCGGCAGCCTCATCAAATTTTTGATTGTTTACCAGGGCATCAGCCAGGTAAAGATACACCTCGGGCTCGCGAAAATTCATGCGTATGGCCCGCTTAAACTGCATCTCAGCACGCCGTGGATCGTTGCTGCGCATATAGGCTACCCCGGTATTGAAGCTGATGCGCCCAGCCTCGGTACGGTCCTTGCGCCTGACCCGGTTATAGGCCCGGCGATAAAGCCGGATGGCTTCTGCATACTGATGCAGCTCAAATGCCTGATCAGCACGCGCTATCCGCCGCTCTTGGCCCACAGCCTCCGGTGAAAAAGCCATAAAAAAAATGAAAAAGGAAAGGAAAAGAATTCTTTTTGCTGACACCATGTTATTGTCAATGGCTGTTATGAAAAATCCGGTTTCTTAATCATTTAAAACGAAAAAGGACGGTTTAAATTGTAAAGCTCCTGGCCTCCCAGACAAAACATCAGGGGCCATCACCCGTTTTCTTATTATAAGGAAAAGGCAGCTCGTCTGCCTCTTCTGGGTCCCCGGGCGCTGTTTCCCCGGGCGCATCCGCCTTAGGCGAAGATTCTCCTTCCTCCCCTGCTCGTGAATCACCAGGTCGTTCTTCAGTGGACACTTCTGCGTTTTCCCTGAGGTCCTTTTTCATCTTATCAATGCTATGCTGCACCTTACGAGCCTCCTGCTCGATATCGGCCGAATAGCGATGGATTTCTGTATTAATCTCGCGCTGAACCTTCTTCACCTCGTTAATGCCCCGGCCAAGCATGCGCGCAATCTCCGGAATCTTCTTCGGACCAAAAAGAACCAGCACCGCCAGCAGGATGATGAGAATCTCACCCCCGCTGATGCCAAACAACAGAATATGTAACGGCAGAATACCCATAGGTTAAGTTGGACAAATTTAATGGTTTCTGAGCAATATTTGAGCTTTGAAATTTTTAATTCAAATGGGCTTGATCGCGGGATATTTCCCGGGGTTTAAAAAAACCGGAGTTCTCCTGAAAAAGCCTCCGCCTACATATCCAATCCGGACCAGATTATAGGTTTAGTCGGGTTTTAGTCGTTTTAAAACGACTAAAACCCGACTAAACTACCTCTATGGCAGTATACTGCCCCTAATTTTATAAACTGGAAAAAAGAATTTAACCAATTGAAACGACTCTTTCAAGCAAGCCATTCCCCAGTACGAAAAAAAAGCGCCCGGGAGAAAACTCCCGGGCGCTTTGAATAACAATCAAATGATATTAGTGTTTCTTTTTGTCTTTTCTCCTCATCAGGAGGTCGTAAGCAACGGGGGTTGCGTTAAACAGCGAAGAATAAGTACCTACGGCAATACCGATGAGCAGGGCAAACGAGAAGCCCCTAATCACCTCACCACCAAAGAGGAAAATGATCAGCAACACAGCCAGAGTAGTACCCGAGGTGTTGAAGGTACGCGAAAGTGTGGAGTTCAGGGCTAGGTTCATATTGGTTTTGATGTCGCGTTTGGGGAACAGAGTCATGTTCTCACGCACACGGTCGAAGATCACCACAGTATCGTTGATAGAATATCCAATGATGGTCAGGATGGCCGCAATAAAGGTTTGGTCAACCTCCATGGTCCACGGAACTATATTGTGCAACAAGGAATACAGTGAGATCACGATAATGGAGTCGTGGGCAAGGGAAACAAGGCCCCCAACCCCAAACTGCCACTTGTTGAAGCGAATGGCAATGTAAATAAAGATAATGATCAGGGCAATGATCACACTGATGACTGCACCGATCTTGATGTCACGGGCCACAGTGGGTCCTACTTTCTGCGAACTCAGCCTTCCGATCACCTTGGCATCGTCATCGCTTGTAAACTCATCATAGGTGACCGGACTGTTAAAGAATTCAGCAAGGCCGTCATAAATCTTCCTTTCGGCAATTGAATCGGCTTCGGCACTGTCGTTATCGATCATGAAACGGGTGGTAATTTTCACCTGGGTATTGGGACCAAAAGTTTTCACTTCTGGAGTCTCGCCCAGTACATCCTGGAGGGAGGCCCTAATGTCGAGGGTATTGACTTCCTGATCGAAACGAACCACATAGCTGCGGCCACCGCTGAAGTCAACGCCGTAGCTGAAACCACGAAGAGTCAGGGAGCCAAGCCCGATGATGATAACCACTGCAGAAAGAATGTAAAACTTCTTGCGAACGCCGATAAAATCGAAGTTCACCTTGGTCAGCATATCTTTCGACAGTTTGGTATCGAAATGAATGTTAACATTGTGCTCTATCCAGTGGCTGAATATGAGGCGCGAAATGAAGATGGCAGTAAACAGTGAAGAGATGATACCAATGATCAGCGTGGTGGCAAAGCCCTGTACCGGACCTGAACCAAAAATGTATAACACGATACCGGTTAACAGGGTGGTTACGTTACCATCGACGATGGCTGAATAGGCATTTTTGTAACCATCGGATATAGCCAGTTTCTGGCCTTTTCCCGCCCGAAGCTCTTCGAGGATACGTTCGTAAATGATCACGTTGGCATCCACAGCCATACCAAGGGTAAGCACGATACCGGCGATACCAGGCAAGGTCAGCACGGCACCCAGTGAAGCCAGTACACCAAAAATAAAGAATATGTTGGCTACAAGGGCGAGGTCGGCAACCAAACCGGCGCGGCTGTAGTAGATCCCCATATAAATCAGTACGATCACAAAAGCGAGCAAAAAGCTGATAAAGCCACTGTTTATGGCTTCACGACCCAGTGAGGGACCTACTATAGCTTCTTCCACAATGTGAGCGGGAGCAGGAAGAGAACCAGCCCTGAGGATGTTGGCAAGGTCTTGTGCTTCTGCCACAGTAAACTGCCCGGTGATCGAGGAACGACCACCAGAAATTTCATTTGAAACTACCGGGAAGGAATATACATAATCATCCAGAACGATCGCTATAGCCTTACCAATGTTGTCGGCCGTGAGCCTGCGCCAAGTGCGGGCCCCATCGCTGTTCATGGTCATTGAAATCTCAATCTGGCCTGTGGGGCTATAATCCTGGCGGGCGTCAACAATGACGTCACCCGTCAGGGGAGCGGCTCCATCGCGTGAGGATTGCCTGATGGCCACAAGTTCGTGGACGTTTTCATTGTCGCGCACGGGTTTCACATTCCATAGCAACATCATGTTGCGGGGAATAATTCCCCTGTCGCGAGCTTGCTTGATCAGGTTGTTAACCCTTGCAGTATCTTGAATGGCCGCATAACCAACCACTGGACCCTGACCCGGGAACATCTGTCCTGATTCGTCCTGCATAAAGGCAGGATTCAGATAGGCAAAGAGGGGATTTTCACGGGCAAACTCATCAAAGGATTCACTACCGGGAACGGCTTCTTCACCTGCCAGCAGGTCGGTCAGGTCTCCTGAGTCAATGGAATCCATACCCAAGGTGTCCAGCATGGCTTCCACATCAGATTCAAGGGCAGATCCCGGTTCTTCCACGGGAGCAGTTTCCACAACGGTTTCTTCGGTTTGAAGGGTATCTTCAGCTTCGGTTCCTCTCAGGCGCTCGTTGGCATCCATAAAATACTGATATACTTCAGAGAATTCATAGGTTTCCCAAAATTCCAGACGGGCTGTTCCCTGCAGCAGGCGGCGAACCCGTTCGGGTTCCTTTATACCGGGCAGTTCCACCAGGATACGGCCGGAGGTCTGCAACTTTTGGATATTTGGCTGGGCCACGCCAAAACGGTCGATACGGGTGCGAAGGATTTGAAAAGAACGGTCAACAGCAGCTTCCACCTCGGTACGCAGCACATTCAGAACCTCTTCATTGGTTGAGTTAAAACCAATTCGGTCGCGCATTTCTACGGTACTGAAAATGGCTGCCAGGCTGGCGTTGGGGTCTGTTTCCTCAAAAGCCCTTCCAAAGAGGCTGACAAAATCTTCCCGGCTGGTGCGCTGGGCTTCCTTCGCCTTTTCCATTGCCATTTGGAAGGTGACATCGGCGCTGTAACCGGACAAAGCGTTGACAATATCAGAAACCGAAATTTCCAGGGTAACGTTCATCCCACCTTTCAGGTCAAGACCCAGGTTCAGCTCACGTTCTTTAACCTCACGGTAATCATATTTTACAACACCAATGTTGTAAACCGTCTCGTTCATCATGGAGTCCAGGTAAAAGCGCTCCTGCGAACGGGTAATGGAATCGCGAAGATAACCGAACATGATCTCATCGCCACCGGCCAATTCCTGGGCCTGATTTACAAAACGCTCTTGCTGTGCATAGTTAGTGGCGTCGCGTTCCACTTTCCTGGTAATAAAGCTGAACGACAGCTGGTAAAGACATACCAAAGCCAGGGCAATGGCAAAAAACCGTATCAAACCTTTATTTTGCATGTTTTAAGACTTTAATTGTTTTTTTGAGGGTGCAAATATAGAATAAGTAATGCTTTTTACCAATGCACGCATGCAGAGGCAATAAAAAATTTATTCCCAGTCTGTCCGTAAACCTGTAAAATACAGGATAATTCGCTCATTCCGGGCCTGTTAAAAAACCGACCGCAAAGTTATGTTAATTTTTTGTTTATCGAAAAAAAACCTTTCCCAATTCATTGTCCGATAGGGGCTCAGGTTCGAAGGCTTAGTTTCCTTGCCCTGTAATCGATGCAGGCGTCCATTTTCAGCAACAAATCACTGCCCAGTACCATATCTATACGAGGAAGATCGTAAATGGCATAATTCGTATTGATGGAAGCCAGGTCGATGGCAACAATTTCAACATCCTTCATGACTTTATGGCCCAATTGCAGGCTATGGAGCACGGTCACATAGGATGTGATCTGACCGCTACCCAAACCGGCACACGACTTATCGTATTCGCGCGTAAGGGGGTCTTTAAAAAAATGATTCAGGCGGTTCAGGTCGATCACCGTCCGCGAAGCTCCGGTGTCGATCAGGACATTGGCCTTGAGATCATTCACTCGGCCTTCAATAAGCAGATGATAACCCAATTGATCAATTTCTACAATTCTTACAGGTATTTCCATAAGGTAAAAAAAGGGAGCCCGGCAAACCGGACTCCCCAAAATTAATCAACCTTGGCAATATTATACTTTATTTTCGTGTGAAATAATGTCCATCCCGCGCTTGATGGCCTCTTCATTGAGGGGGATCAGGTGATGATACCGTTCGGGCAAGACTTTTTTCAGCCCTTTGATAACATTTTCCATTTCGATAATGGGCTTAATTTTGAGAAATCCGCCCAGTACAATCATGTTAAACACCTTCACGTTGTTCATCTTCAATGACTCATCATAGGCACCGATTGCCCAGACATTGATATCCTTGCGGCGTGGCTTGCGGGTCATCCCGTTACGCTCGTATATAAGCAGTCCTCCAGGCTTAACGGAGTCCTCAAATTTATCCATTGACGGCTGGTTCAATACAATGGCGGTATCGAATGCATTAAGCACGGGTGAGCTAATTGAGTCATCGCTGATGATGGCAGTACAGTTTGCGGTACCACCTCGCATTTCAGGGCCATAGGAGGGCATCCAGCTCACTTCCTTGCCTTGCATCACCCCGCTATAGCAAAGGATCTGACCCATGGATAGTACCCCTTGTCCGCCAAATCCGGCAATAATAATTTCTTCTGTCATGATATGATTCCTTTAGAATTATTCTTGTGGTACTTTAATATCTCCAAGAGGGAAGAAGGGGAACATATTCTCTTCCATCCACTGGTTGGCATGGATGGGAGTCATTTTCCAGCCTGAGTTGCAGTTTGAGACGATCTCCACCAAGCAGGTCCCTTTGTTCAGTTTCTGGTATTCCATCGCTTTTTTGATGGCCCGCTTGGCCTTGCGGACACTGGCCGGGGTATGCACCGACTGGCGGGTCACGAAAAAAGTGCCAGGCAACTGGGCAACGAGTTCGGTAATCTTCAGGGGATTACCCATGGTTTTGATATCCCTTCCCCGGGGTGAGGTCGAGCTCTTCATCCCCTCCAGGGTGGTGGGGGCCATCTGGCCGCCCGTCATTCCATAAATACCATTATTAATAAAAACGATGAGAATATTCTCGCCCCGATTGCAGGCGTGAATGGTCTCGGCGGTACCAATGGCCGCAAGGTCACCATCACCCTGATAAGTAAACACAAACTTCTCGGGGAACACACGCTTGATGCCCGTAGCAACAGCAGGAGCGCGCCCGTGGGCTGCTTCGGTCATATCCACGTCAAAATAATTATAGGCCAGTACAGAGCATCCTACCGGGGCAACCCCTATGGTCTCATTTTGAATGCCCATTTCATCGATGACCTCGGCCAGTATCCGGTGAGCCGTACCATGACCACAACCCGGGCAATAGTGCAGGATCTTGTCGGTCATCACCTTGGTCTTCTCGTATACCAGGTTTTCAGGTTTTATTAAGTTTTCAGCCATGATTATCCTCCAATAATTTTTTGTTCAAGTGCATTGAGAATTTCATCCGGGTTGGGGATCATTCCACCAAAGCGGCCAAAATGCTCCACCTTAACTTTACCGTTCACTGCCAGCCTGACGTCTTCCACCATTTGACCGGCGTTCATTTCAACCGTAAGAATGCCTTTCACCTGGTCGGCAAGTTTTTTAATGGCCTCATATGGGTATGGGAAAAGCGTCTGTGGACGAAGGAGACCCACCTTAATTCCTTTTGCCCTTGCCATTTCCATTGCCTTGCGGGTGATGCGGGCAGCTGAACCAAAGGAAACGAACAGATATTCAGCATCATCGGTCAAATATGTTTCATAGCGGATCTCGTTTTTCTCAATCACGCGGTATTTGGCCTGCAGGCGAAGGTTTACTTTTTCCTGTTCTTCCGACTGAAGCTGGAGTGAAGTAACAACCACATGGTCGCGGCCGGGTTTCTTACCTACGGTTGCCCATTCGGGTTGTTCCGTTGAACGGGGAACCTGCTCAAACAGCTCCACTTTTTCCATCATCTGTCCAATGATTCCATCGGATAGAATCATAACGGGGTTACGGTATTTGAATGCCAGGTCAAACCCAAGTTTTACAAAGTCAACCGTTTCCTGCACGGTAGCTGGGGCTAGAACGAGGAGTTTATAGTCGCCATGTCCTCCACCCTTGACCGCCTGGAAGTAGTCGGACTGGGAGGGCTGAATGGTTCCAAGACCGGGACCTCCACGGACCACATTCACAATGAGGCAGGGCAATTCGGCACCAGCAATGTAGGAAATGCCTTCCATTTTCAAACTGATGCCAGGACTTGAGGATGAGGTCATGGCTTTCTTGCCGCAGCCTGCTGCTCCATAAACCATATTAATGGCGGCCACCTCACTCTCGGCCTGTAAAACAACCATTCCTGTTCGTTCCACCGGGTTCTCGGTCATTAAATACTCGATGACCTCTGATTGCGGCGTGATGGGATAACCAAAGTATGCATCAGCGCCTGCCCTGATAGCGGCTTCGGCCAATGCTTCGTTGCCTTTCATTAATCTGAGTTCTTTCATCTTGATAAAGATATTTTTTCCGTTTAGGCTATTTTTTGATTATTTCTCGCGGTAAACAGTAATGACCGCATCGGGGCACACAACTGCGCAGTTTGTGCAGCCCGTGCAGGCGTCGTTAACCTTAACCAGATAATGATACCCTTTGCTGTTCACCTCGGGCCCCAGGGCTATCGTCTCCGTGGGACAAAAAGGCACACAAATTCCGCAGCCTTTGCAGCGTTCAATGTCGATGACAATATCACCTCTTTTTGCCATTGTAGTGAATTTTAAAAAATTTGAAATGTATTGTTAAATAAGTTTCAACTTATTCCAATGGCAAAGCTATAATTTATTATCAAAAAAACAGGTTGATCTAAATTATATATTTAATGCCACTCCTTTACACCTTATTGATTATTAGGTTTTTGACTAATAACTTAAAACCATTCTAAATATCTGAAAATGGCTGATTGCCGCTTCTGCCTTTAAAACCAAAGGGTTAAAACAAGAAAAATAAAATATGAGAATTTTGATCCAAAGGTTGTGGTTTTCCTTGAATATTTCAAAAAAATCATTGAATTTTGCAACAATTCATAATCAGGAATTCCTTCAGAATATTCAATTACTTAAAAATTAACACCATCGACATGAGTGCAAAGGAAAAAATTATTAAGGCATTTGAACAAGCAGGCAAGCCTCTTAAATCTGGCGAGGTGGCCGAATTGTCAGGACTGGAGAAAAATGAAGTAGATAAAGAGATCAAGAAACTGACCGTTTCGGGCACATTGTATTCACCCAAACGTTGCTTCTACGATATTAAGAAGTAAGCACCCGTTAACAAAACAAAAAGCCTGCGTTCACAGGCTTTTTTTATTTACGGTAATCCCAGGATTATTTGATGCAGGTCCACAGGGCGGCGACCCCACCCACCAACTGCTTATAATCCACTTGGCTGAACCCTGCCTTCAGCAGGATCTTTTTCATTTCTTTGGGGGTATAAAAATCGGAAGCTGAATGGGCAAGATATTTATAGGCCGGTTTATCTCCCGAAAGCAAACCACCCACC
>JAZBOS010000112.1 GCA_036351255.1 Bacteroides sp. | reverse complement strand
TTTCTCCTACCAGATCCGCAGGCGGCTGTTCCGCAAGATCATCCTGAGCGATTGGCCCAGCCTCAACAGCAAGAGCCGCCACAACCACCTCCAGGTGCTCACCGAAGAGGTGCCCAAACTTACCAACTATTATTACTTCTACCTGCAAATCCTCACCCGCCTGATCATTACGGCGGCCCACCTGTTTTATGCCTTCCTGGTGTCGGCCCGTTTTACCACGCTGGTAGTTGTAACCGGTGTGTTGACTTTTGTGCTGATGCGGGGATTCCTGAGGCGGTCTGCAAGGCTTGGCGACCGCTACGTAGGCTCGTTTAACCGCCTGCTGAAATACATCGACGACTTCTGGGTTACCGTCAAGATCGCCAAGGTGCACAACAGCGAACGCTTCTATTATGAGAAGTTCGACAACGCCAACCAGGACATCCTGAAACTACAATACCGCCTCACCCGCAATTATTCCCTGCCTCAGCTGCTCTACAAACTGGCAGGCATCGTGGTGCTGGTGGCCGTCATCTACCTGGGCTACCGGGTGGAGCAGGTTCCCCTGGCCAGCTTCTTCATCCTCATTGTGCTGTTTGCCCGCATCTTCCCACAGTTTGCAGGCATCAACTCCGAGCTCAGCTACATCTTTGCTGACATCGCCTCAGTGAAAATGGTGCTGAAGCTCGATGAAACTTTTGAAGAAAGAGGGTTCCCTGAGGTAAAGCACGGCGATGCCCTTCAGGTAAAAAAGGATATCCGCATCGAAGACCTGCACTTCGCCTACCCCAAGGCTGAGCCCCTTTTTACCGGCTTCAGCGCCAGCATACAGGCAAACCGCCTGACAGGCATTGTAGGAGAATCGGGCAGGGGCAAAACTACCCTGATCGACCTTATCGCAGGGCTGCAAAAACCACAAGCAGGGCAAATAATGGTGGATGGGAAAACCCTTGACGATAGCCTCCTGCCTGCCTGGAAAAGCAGCATCGGCTACCTGCCCCAGGACTCCTTCTTTGTGGATGGCAGCATACGCGAAAACCTGGTATGGGATAGTGGGAAGAACTTCAGCGACTATGAGATCATGCAGGTGCTGAAACAGGTGAACATCAACGAGTTGATCAACCGCCAGCCCAAAGGACTGGATACCGAACTGGCCAACTACGCCTATTACTTCTCGGGCGGTGAACGCCAGCGGCTGGCCCTGGCACGCGTCCTCCTGCGCAAACCCCGCCTGCTCATCCTCGACGAAGCCACCTCAAGCCTTGATGCCGAAAACGAGAAACGAATCATGGAAGTCATTGAAAAACTTAAAAAACATATCACCATTCTGTTCATCACCCACCGCGAGTCAGTGTATCCGTGGTTTGATCAGATGATTCGGTTATAGCATGGGGCAAGGGGCATGGAGCATGGGGTTTGAAGTTCAATGTTAAGGTTGAGGTTGAGAAAGATTCTTTGATTAAAGAATATCGACTAACCCAGCCTGCCCTCTTTCGGCGGGTAAACCGGCTGGCAGGGATTTTTGATTTCATAAGTATCCTAAAATCGCTGATTAACAGATAATTCCTTAAACCTGAAACCCAACACCTGAAACCCTGTGATCTTAATAATGACAACCTGATAACCTGACAACAACGACAACTCTTTAGCACCAAGCCCCATGCCCCATGCCCATTATCCCATAAAAGACGTCCTTATCCAGTCCCTGCCTGAGATCCCTTTTGTGGAATACCCTGTTTATTCCACCCCCGAGATGGAGGTCAACGATCGGGAATGCCGGCTGGTGATACCCGGTGCAGGGGTATATTATGCGCTGGAGGGGAAAGAGTTGTGGTTTAAGGCCCAGGAAGGGATTGACCGCCGATGGGTAAAGGCGCAGTTGCAGGGACTTCCCCTGGCGGCCCTGCTGCATCAAAGGGGCATCCTGCATTTCCACGCGGCCAGCTTTGTGTTTGAAGGTGCAGGGGTACTGCTGCTGGGGCAAAGCGGAGCGGGCAAGTCGTCGCTCACAGCTGCCTTCCATCAGGCAGGGTCCACAGCACTCTCCGACGACCTCAGCGCCGTGGTATTTGAAGAAAATAAGCCAATGATCTGGCCGGTGGACCGTAAGATACGCCTGCGCGAAAACACCGTCAGGCAGCTTGGTCTCGATGATAAGCACTTGGAGGCCCCCGATCCCTTCACGGGCAAATACGCCCTGAAGAACCCGCCCCACCACACCGACCGCTACCCCCTGCAATACCTGCTGCACCTCGAAAGGCATCCGGGCCAGGACATCCGCATTGAGCAGCCCCCGGCCGATGAGCAGTTCAGCCTGCTGCGCAGCGAGATCTGCCACTGGGAGATGCTGCGGGGCATGCCCGAAACGGAAAAAGCCTATCTGAAGCAGATCCTGCTGATGCTCAACAACCTGCCCCTTATCCGTGTCCTCCGCCCTGAAACCTGCACCATCACCAGCCTGCAGCAAAGCCTGGCAAAATATCTGCAGCAGCAAAAACAAAACACCAAATAAAACCGTTTATCAGGCAAGAATACTTGTTTTCATTGGCCTTATTCTCTAAATT
This sequence comes from Bacteroides sp., assembly GCA_036351255.1. NCBI lineage: Bacteria > Pseudomonadati > Bacteroidota > Bacteroidia > Bacteroidales > Bacteroidaceae > Bacteroides > Bacteroides sp. The sequence continues at coordinate 477 of JAZBOS010000112.1, read as the reverse complement.
TGCACAGAACATAATCCATTAGCCCTGAATTTTCGATGAAGACCACCCTCATTATAAAAAAGCCCTGGATAAAACCTTTCGTGAAAGTGGTTTCCGTGAAGAAGGATACATATGGGGGAACTAGATTGGATAAGGAACAATTAATACCTGAAAATTCTCCTATTTACATAGAAAGAAGAGTTTCTTAAAAATTTTATTAAAATTTAATGCTGTTTGGAGCAATCTTAGGTCCTGAGAAAAATAAGATTCCTGGTCTTTTAAAAACAAAAATTTTAATGGATTGGGAAGACGGTCTTGAGATTCCTGTAAACTTCCATGATTTCCATGGAGGTTTTTTTTTAAGTAATTCGCTTCCCTATAAGCCCAAAGATTTTTTTTTAATTGATAAAAAAAAGGGGTTGCTGATCCTTCTTTCAGGAGATATTTTTAACAGGGAAGAAATCCAGAAGAAAACGCCCTTCGATCCAAGTTTTTCAA
>JAZBOS010000111.1 GCA_036351255.1 Bacteroides sp. | reverse complement strand
GGGATCATTGACCCGCCCAGGCAAGAGGTAAAAAAAGCCGTTGACGATTGCCACCATGCAGGAATCCGCGTGATCATGGTTACGGGAGATCACCAGCGCACTGCAGCAGCTATTGCCGAAGAAGTAGGGATTATCAAAAGAGGTAATGGGGGAGGGGATTATCCTAAGGCTCTTACGGAAAACGAGCTGAAGGACCTCGACGAGGAGGAATTTGATGAGATGATAGAGCATGTTTCTGTATTTGCTAGGGTCAGCCCAGCCACCAAACTCAGGATCGCGGAACGCCTCCAGAAAAGGGGTGCCCTGATCGCCATGACTGGCGATGGCGTGAACGATGCCCCCGCCCTGAAAAAAGCCGATGTGGGTATTGCCATGGGCAAAAAGGGAACCGACGTGGCAAAGGATGCCGCACATATTGTGCTTTCCGATGATAACTTTGCCAGCATTGTCAATGCCATTCGGGAAGGACGCATTGTGTTCAAGAATGTCAAGTCGACCAGTTATTTTTTGCTGACGACCAACTTTGCCTCTACCTCCACCCTGATCTTTTCCCTCTTGCTTGGCATGCCCATACCCCTGACGGCTGCCCAGATCCTGTGGGTGAATATCGTCACAGACGGCATTATGGACGTGGCCAAATCCACCGAACCCGGCCACGGGGATATGATGAAAAGAAAACCCATCAAGAAAAATGAACGGATATTAACCTGGGACATTATGCCCTATCTCTTTATCATGGCTGCGGTGATGGTGACACTTGCCCTGCTGACGTTCAATCATTATTTACCCAAGGGCCTTGAAATGGCCCGCACCGGGGCTTTCCTGGTCATTGCCATGACCCAGGTGTTCAATGTGTTCAATATGAGGGATATCCGGAAATCGGTCTTTAAGATCGGGCTCTTCAGCAATAAATGGATCAACCTGGCTTTTGTTGCCTCCATTGTTTTGCAATTTGCAGTGGTTAAAATTCCCTTCCTGCAGTCTGCTTTTGGATTCCAGGCAATCAATATTCTTGATTTCCTTATTATTACAGGGATCTCCACCCTGGTGCTCTGGATTGGAGAATTGTATAAGTTAGCCCGGAGAAAATTCTTTTCGAAGGGGGATGATGATTAAGTAGGCCGGTTTTGTTAGCCTGGAAAGACCATGATAGCCTCTTTCATCCATAATGTTTTTAAAAAAAAGGACTCTCCAATTAAAAAGAAAGCCGGAAAGCTCCATGGCGACCTGTGGAAAGAATTACCAAGGTGTTGAATTATTTCCCTCTTGAAAGCATGGGGGTCACAAAACCATCTAATGCATTTCCATAGGGCTATCCTGCTAAACATGCTTTCTGTAAGACATCTGGTAAAAAAGGGAATGTAAATGTGGGATTTGTTCTTTTCACTCTGGAAAACAAACATTCTGGCATGGCATTGGCGAATTATTTGGTAAACCAAAAACCATCCTGAAAATGAAATATACTTATAAACTGGAAGAACTGGATAATTCTAATGTAAAAGAAGTTGGAGGGAAAAATGCTTCCTTGGGCGAGATGTTCTCAAGTCTGGCATCGAAAGGGATCAGGGTTCCTGATGGTTTTGCCACTTCTGCGAAATGCTATTGGGAATATCTGGAAAAGAATGACCTGAAAGAAGATATTGAAGAACTTTTGTCAAATCTTGACTCCGATAATCTTGAGAACCTTGAAGATACAAGCGGCAAGATAAGGGAAAAGATCATGGAAGGCCAGATCCCTGAAGAAATAGAAAAGGAGATCAAAAAGGCTTACGAAGCCTTGAAGGAACGTGAAAAAAAACTGGGCAGTGTGGCCGTGCGAAGCAGTGCCACTGCCGAGGATTTGCCTGATGCAAGTTTTGCTGGTCAGCACGAGTCTTACATGAATATCAGGGGGATGGATCAACTGCTTAAGGCCTGGAAAAAGTGCGTGGCCTCCCTGTTTACCGACCGGGCCATAAAATACCGTTTGGAAAATGGCTTTGAGCACATGAAAGTTGCTCTTTCCGTGGGGGTTCAAAAAATGGTGCGTTCCGATAAAGCCAGTTCGGGGGTAATGTTTACCATCGATACCGAGACT
>JAZBOS010000110.1 GCA_036351255.1 Bacteroides sp. | reverse complement strand
TTTCTGTTCATTGCACTGATGGAGGACTCCGGGTATATGGCAAGGGTTGCATTTATCCTCGATAAACTAATGCATAAAATAGGCCTGCATGGAAAGTCATTCATACCCCTGCTCATGGGATTTGGGTGCAATGTTCCGGCTATTCTTGCAACAAGGACCATAGAAAGCAAAAGCGACAGGCTTGTTACGATCCTCATAAACCCTTTCATGTCGTGCAGTGCAAGGTACCCGCTCTACATTTTATTGATCAGTGCTTATTTTGTTAATTACCAGGGCACTATCTTGTTCCTGATCTACCTTACAGGGATACTTCTAGCTGCTATCGTGGCATCCGTCTTCAAAAAAACCATTTTTAAGGCCAGGGAAATTCCTTTTGTAATGGAGCTTCCTCCATACAGGAAACCGACCATACGGACCACCATTAAGCATACCTGGTACAGGGGCTCCCAATACCTCAAAAAAATGGCCGGCTTCATCCTGGTGGCGTCATTGATTATCTGGGCATTGGGTTATTTCCCCAGGTATGTTCCCGATCAGGAAATAAGTCCGACCGAACTGGCAAAACTTCAAAAAGAAAATTCCTACATCGGCAGGATTGGCAAGTTCATCGAACCGGTTATACGCCCACTGGGGTTCGATTGGAAAATGGGTATCAGCCTCATTGCCGGAAGTGCCGCCAAAGAAATTGTGGTCAGCACAATGGGGGTATTGTACCAGGAAGACGGATCTGTTACAGGTATCGAAGGCCTGCCCGAGAAACTTAAAAAACAAAAATACACCGAAGGCCCACGCGCAGGTCAAAACGTTTTTAATCCTGTCGTGGCCCTGTCATTTATTGGGTTCGTCCTTATTTACTTTCCCTGCATTGCAGTGATTTCGGCTGTGCGCAAGGAAACAGGAGGATGGAAATGGGCTGTTTTCCTGGCAGTTTATACCACCGGCCTGGCATGGATCGTGTCATTCCTGATTTATCAGCTGGGTTCGCTCATTATCTGAGCTGGATCCCGTCCAACCTGTTCAACCCTTCAATGGCCCTGGGGTAGTTGGTCCTTAGCTCCAGTGTTTTCTGGTAATCCCATCGTGCTTCATTGTAGTTGCCCATAAGCTCGTAAGCGTAGCCCCTGTTATAATAAGCCTCATAATAGTCCTGGTCCTGCCCTATGGTCTCCGTGAAATACTGGACAGCCCTTTCAAAGTCCTTCTTATAAACCAGGTTAATGTAGCCCAGGTTATACAGGGCATAAATGTAACCGGGATCTATTTTAAGCAAGCGATCATAGAGTGCTTCGGCTTCATCAATCTGTTCCGTTTCCTGGTAAAACAGCGCCAGGTTGTAATGGGCCTCAATACTCTGCGGATCAATATTCAGGGCATTGTTATAATAATCAACAGCCAGCTTTTGCTTTCTTGCCGCAAATATATTGCCCAGGTATATGTAGGCATCATAGTAATGCTGGTCCTGGTCAGCTGCTTTCTGGAAATTTTCAATGGCCCTGGCCGTATCCTCAAGCTCAAGGAAGGCATAAGCGCTTATGAAGTAGGCGACAGGATTTAATGCATCTATTTCTATGGCTTTCTTGAGGTTTTCAAAGGTTTCTTCATAATTCTTAAGCATCAGGTTGAGCTCGGCCAGCTTCAGGTAAGCGTCCTTATTGTTTACATCGAGGCTGATGGCCTTCTCCAGCGATTCCTTGCAACTGGCTATCTTCCCCTGCATCAGGTAAATATCGGATAATGCGACAAAGAAACGTGCATCCTCCGGGTTCAGGGTTATTGCCCGGTTCAGGTCACGGAAGGCAGGATCAATCTTCTTTTCCTGGATATATAATTCGGCCCGCTTAAAATAGAGATCTGCATTGTTTGAATCGGCAATTATCTGCTGTGTGACACGGGCTAAACCAGACATGCTATCCGGATCCCCAGATCCCTTTTCCCCGTTGTTACCGCTACCACAGGAAGTGAGGGCCAAAGCATACAGAATGCCAACCATTACGGTCAGAAAATTTTTATTAAGCATACTTGGGTTAAGGTTACTGTTCAGAAAGTTTTTTAATTATTTCTTTTTCCAGTTCATCAGAAAGTTCAGGATTATCTTCCAGCAATTTTTTAACCGCATCCCTTCCCTGGCCCAGCTTGGTATCTCCGTAGCTGAACCATGATCCACTTTTCTTAATAATGCCATGGTCGACTCCAAGGTCAATGATCTCCCCCATTCTGGAGATGCCTTCACCGTATAGAACATCGAACTCGGCTTTGCGGAATGGCGGTGCAACCTTATTTTTCACGATCTTGACCCTGACCCGGTTCCCAACGATGTTTTCCCCTTCCTTGATCTGGTTCATCCTTCGGATGTCGACCCTCACAGAAGTGTAGAATTTGAGTGCATTGCCACCGGTGGTTGTCTCCGGGTTGCCAAACATAACACCGATCTTCTCCCTGAGCTGGTTGATGAAGACACAGACTGTTCCGGTCCTGCTTATATTGGCAGTTAGTTTTCTGAGCGCCTGTGACATCAGCCTGGCCTGCAAGCCCATCTTGGAATCGCCCATTTCACCTTCTATTTCGCTCTTTGGCGTGAGGGCTGCAACCGAATCGATGACAATGATATCGATGGCTCCGGAACGGATCAGGTTATCGACTATTTCAAGGGCCTGTTCCCCATTGTCGGGCTGGGAAACCAGGAGGTTCTCCACGTCCACGCCAAGCTTCTGGGCGTAGAACCTGTCGAATGCATGTTCCGCGTCAATGAATGCTGCAATGCCATCTTTTTTTTGTGCCTCGGCAATGGCATGAAGCGCCAGGGTGGTCTTCCCGGAGGCTTCAGGGCCATAGATCTCAACGATCCTTCCCCTGGGAAAACCACCTATACCCAGGGCATGGTCCATGGCGATGCTGCCTGTATGTATTACCTCAATATTCTCTATGGCCTGGTCGCCCAATTTCATAATGGTGCCCTTGCCATAATGTTTTTCT
>JAZBOS010000109.1 GCA_036351255.1 Bacteroides sp. | reverse complement strand
CAATTACCTGAAATATCAATACCAAACGGATACGGACCAATTGGCTGTCTTTTCAGAGATCTATTATCCTGAAGGATGGAAGGTCAGGATCAATGGAGAGAAAGCGCCCCCCCTGCGGGTTAATTATCTATTGCGGGGGCTGGTGGTTCCTGCAGGCAGTGGGGAGATCGAGTTTGAGTTCAGGCCAGCTGCCTTTTATGCCGGCGGAAAAATCGCCTGGGCTTTCAGTTTTATTCTCCTGGCCCTGATCGGCATCTGGGTCTGGCAGTTTGTGAAGCGATTCCGCAAGGACCCCGCAGACCAGATTTTTGACAGTTAAATCTATCGTTTTTTTGAAACGCGTCCTGATCATAACCTATTACTGGCCGCCCAGCGCGGGTGCAGGCGTTCAGCGCTGGCTGAAGTTCAGCAAATACCTGCGCGAATATGGCTGGGAGCCGGTGATATTCACCCCTGAAAATCCTGAATACCCCGGGCAGGACCCATCACTGGCGCGTGACGTTCCCGCTGGCATTACCGTATTGAAAACCAGGATTTGGGAGCCCTACCAGTTGTACAAGGCTTTCACCGGCCGAAAAAAGCACGAAAAGGTACAGGCCGGCTTTATCAGCGAGCACAAGAAGCCGGGGCTGGCTGAGCGCATGGCCACATGGCTGAGAGGTAACCTGTTTATCCCCGATGCACGCCGCTTTTGGATACGGCCATCCGTTCGCTTTCTGACCCAATGGCTGAAAGAGAATCCGGTTGATGCAATGGTTTCTACCGGCCCGCCCCATTCCATGCACCTGATTGCCCTTGGGGTCAAGAAAAAGACGAACATCCCCTGGCTAGCTGATTTCCGGGACCCCTGGACCCAGATTGACTTTTACGACAAGCTGATGCTGACCCGCTGGGCTGACAAGAAGCACAAACGACTGGAGAGAAATGTGCTTAAACTTGCTGACCGGGTCCTGATTGTAAGCAAAAACTGGGCAAAGGATCTGAAAGGCATTAATCCCCGGGAGATCGAAGTGTTGACCAATGGCTTTGATCCGGAGGACTTTGAAGGTCTACCCGATTTTACCTACGATACATTCAGCATCACCCATCTCGGCTCTCTGAATGCCGACCGTAATCCTCATCAGCTGTGGAATGCCTTGGCAGAACTGGTAAAGGAAAATGAATTTTTCCGAGAAAACCTGTTGATAAGGCTCATCGGGAAAACCGACATTTCGGTGATGGAGGCCCTGGAAAAGAATGGCCTTACCCCCTTTGTTGAAAAAGTTGATTACCTTCCCCACGACCAGGCCCTTGCCCAGGCTTCGCAGTCTGCCTTGCTTTTGCTGCCTTTGAACGATACCCCTAACGTGATGGGCATCACTCCCGGCAAATTGTATGAATACCTGGCCCTGAAGCGGCCCATCCTTGTCATTGGACCAGAAGAGGGCGACACAGCAAGGATCATTGAGGAAACCCAAAGCGGCAAAGTAACAGGATTCTCTGATCAGGAAAAGGTGAAAGTCCTGTTAAAGGGGTTTGCTGAAGACTTTAAGCAAGAGAATCTTGACTCAGGCAATACAGGAACAGAAAAGTTCTCAAGGAAAACCCTGACCAAAACCCTTGCCTCTATCCTGGATGAAATGACCGGCTCTAAAAGCTGATGGCCATTGCAGGTAAATCAAATCAATCCTGTTCTTCCGAATCAATTTGTTTTTTTTGATAAGAGGTGACTCCAATGCTTTTCATTACATTGGTGACTTCTTCCTGGTCTTCGGCAATGACCCAGAGCTTGTCGCCGGGTTTAAGCACCGTATCCCCCCTCGGGGTCAGGTAGAGGCCTTCCCTTTTAATCATTACGATCAAAGCGGATCGGGGAAAGTTAAGCTGTACGATGGATTTATTGGCGGCACGGCACCCTGGGGTGATCTTAACCTCCATCAGGTCTTTCTTCACCTGGTCGATCAGTTCTTTTTCCAGGGGATAGTCGCTGGGCTTCGCCGTCTTGTCTTCCACTCCAAATAGCCTTGCCGAGAGGGTAAGGGTGGTGCCCTGCACAAGGACGGAAGTGATTACAACAAAAAAGACCAGGTGGAAGATCAGTTCGGAGTTTTGCAATCCATACACCATTGGGAAAGTGGCAAAAACAATGGGCACAGCTCCCCTGAGTCCCACCCAGGAGATAAAGAACCTTTGCCTCAGGGGCATCCTGGAGAAGGCCAGGCTGATAAAGACACTCAGCGGGCGGGCAATAAAGATCAGGATGCCTGCAATTAGCAGGCCAGTACCCATCACCGGCAATACCTTGGAAGGAAACACAAGAAGGCCCAGCGCAAGAAACATCGTTATCTGCATCATCCAGGCTATCCCATCAAAAAACCTCAGAACAGATTTCTTGTGAATGAAGTTCTTGTTCCCAAGGATGATCCCTGAAAGGTAAACGGCCAGGAACCCGTTGCCATTGAAAAAATCGGTAATGGAATAGGTAAAGAACATCATGGCCAGAATCATGACCGGATACAAGCCTTCATAATCCAGTTTGATCCGGTTGGTCACAAACTCCATGACCCTTCCCAGGAAATAACCAATGACAGCCCCCAGGAACATCTGCTGGAAAAAGACAAGAAGCAGTGAAAACCCAATTTGTTCAGGATTCAAGATCAGGGAAACAAAGGTTATGGTGAGAAAATAGGCCATAGGGTCATTGCTTCCTGACTCCAGTTCCAGCAGGGGCCTGAGGTTGCCCTTCAGGCCGGTCTTGCGTGAACGGAGAATGGAGAATACAGCCGCAGCATCCGTAGAGGAAATGATCGACCCGATCAACAGGCCTTCAAGCAGGTTGATACCAAGGATCCAGTGCAGCAGAAAGCCTACGGAAAAAGCCGAGATCAAAACCCCCAGGACACTCAAGGATATGCCTTGCCTTAAAATTTTCCTGGCGCTCTCCATTTTCGTGTCAAGGCCCCCGGAAAACAGGATGATGGTCAAGGCCGTAGTCCCAAGCCACTGAGCCATCTGAGGGTTATCAAAAGGAATCTTCCCAATCCCGTCGGATCCTGCAAGCATCCCAACGCCAAGAAATACAATCAAAATGGGGATCCCGGTCTTCAGGGAAGTTTTGCTGGCAATCACGCTGATAAAAATCAGCACGGATCCGATGAGCAGGATATTTTCAATGGAAAGTATCACCTATTGATTATCAGTATTATTTTTTGTTTTAAAACCCACTCAATTTTGATTCAAAATAAGGCAATTAAACCTACTCCCCCGGGAAACGCCATCAGGCTTTGGGGGCCTTAATGAATCCATCCGGAACTTCTTTGAGATACAGATCCATTTGAGGATATGGAATGGTTATGTTGTTTTCCCTGAACTTTTTCACAATGGCATAATACAACTGGCTGCGCAGCACACCGGGTTTCTGAATATACCGGGAGGTCCAAACCCTTAAAATATAATTTATTGAACTGTCACCAAATTCATCCAGCAACACGTCAGGGATGGGCGTCTTCAATATCCCGTCATTCTCCCGGGCCACCTCCAGCAGTACCTTTTTCACCAATTCAGGGTTTTCACTATAGTGAACAGGAACAATGAAATTAAACCTGACCCGCTTGTCATTATAACTCCAGTTGATGACAGCCGAAGTGATTAAATTTGAATTGGGAACAATGATGGCGATGTTGTCATTGGTAAGAATAGTGGTAGCCCGTGCAGATATATCGATTACATCGCCCGAGATCCTTTCACCTGACTGCGTAATGACTTCAATACGATCAGCAATTTTAACAGGTCTTTCCACCAATATCACAATCCCACTCACGAAATTATTGGTAATGTTCTGCAAGCCAAAACCAATACCTACCCCAAGAGCTCCGGCAAGGACCGTTACAAAGCTCATGTCAATGCCCGCAGTTTGAATGATGATGATAAGACCCAGGGTAACGATGACATACCTTAGAATGGTGCTGATGGCCTGCCTTATCCCGATATCTACATTATACTTGGCCAGGATTTTATCAGCCAGGAGTTTCTTCAATTTGGCAGTAAGAAAAAACAGCAGATAAATGGAGATGATCAGGTATAATATTGTTGAAAGCGTAAAGGTTGATTTTCCAAGGCTAAACAGGGGCTCTTGCAGGAATTCCTTTGCTGACAAAAAGAAACTTTTAATACTTTCCATTTACTGTAATATTTAAAATGGGAAAAAAACCGGTATCAACCAGGTGGCCAAAAACCAGAAGATAAGATTAAGTGGTGTTCCAACCCGGATAAAATCGGTGAATTTATATCTTCCGGCGCCATAAATCATCGTATTGGTTTGGTAGCCCACCGGGGTCATAAAGCTTGAGGAAGCGGCAAAGGTAATGGCCATCAGCATGGGTCTGGGGTCCACGTTTAGTGAAACCGCCGTGGCGATAGCAATGGGGGCCAGTAAGACCGCACTTGCATTATTGCTCATAGCCGAAGTGAGCAGGGTGGTGACGAGGAAAAGAATTGAAAGCACAGCCGTAGGCCCCCAGCCTCCCACCAGGTTAATTAGTAAATCACTGATCAGCATTGCCGCCCCGCTGTTATCAAGGGCAACCCCAAGGCTCATGGCCCCAGCCAGCAAGAAAATCACCTTCCAGTCGATGGCCGTATAGGCTTCCTCCATACTGATGCAATTGGTTACTACCAGGAACATGGAGCCAATCAGGGCAGCAACCATGATGGGAAGAATGTTAAAGGAAGCCAGGGCAATGATGGCTGCCAGGGTAAAAATTACGGTGTATATCTTATCCTTCCTGAACTCGGGAAACCCAACCTCTGAAACAATTAAAAACGTATTACGCCCCCGCAATTGCAACTGCTGCAAATTAGGAAGTCTTTCGTGGTCTACTTCGATCAGCAAGGTATCGCCCGAACGTAGGACCGTTGTGGCCACCTTATCACGCATAATCTCGCCACGGTGACGAATGGCCAGCACTGTGGCGCCATAGCGCTGGCGAAAGCCCAGCTCCTTAACCGTCTTTCCTTCAAAATGGCTATTAGGGGCAATAACAGCTTCCACAAGGATTAACTTCTCCTCTTCTTTTTCGCCTTCCCCCCCTCGCATTTTCTTTTCGCTAAACTTAAAGTCACTTTTCAGGGCGATGCCTTGTCTTTCCTTGAGGGCTTTAATTTTGCTAACATCACACCTTACCTTCAGGATATCGCCCTCCTCCAGCAACATATCACCGCTTGGCATAATAAAATGCTGGCCGTTTTTATTCACCTCAAGGATATCTATTTCAAGGGATTTAACCAACGGGGATTCTGAAATGGATTTTCCAGCGGAAGGGGCATTATGAAGCAAGACAATCTCGGTAAGATAGTCGCCCATTCCAAACTTCTTCACCAGGCCTTCGCTATTTCCGCGATCAGGAATCAGGCGAATCCCAACAGTCATCATATACACCACCCCCGCAGCCATAAGCACCAGGCCCATCTTAGCCATCTCGAACATGGCAAAAGGCTCAAGGCCATGATCGGCAGCCACCCCGCTGACCAGGATATTGGTTGAGGTCCCGACCAGGGTGCATAATCCCCCAAACATCGAAGCATAGGACAGGGGCATAAGCATTTTCCCAAGGCTGTGATTGGAAGTGGCGGCAGCACCGGCCAGAATAGGAATAAAAATGGCCACCACTGGTGTATTATTGATAAAGGCCGAAATACTTGCCACGGTAACCATCAGCAGCAGGATACCCAGCCAGAAATTGTACTGAAACAGTTTCGCCATTTTGTTGCCGATCCCAACCACAGCCCCAGATTTAAACAATGCCGCACTGATGATAAACATCGCTGCAACCGTAATCGTAGCTGAATTGCTGAAACCAGATACCCCTTCTTCAGGACTGATAACCCCCGACAAGACCAGGACAGACATGGCAATAATGGCAACTACATCAACGGGGAAACGCTCGCTGGCAAACAGTATAACTGCTCCCACAAGCACTACCAATACAATTGCCATCTCAAGTGAAAACATCAGAACCCTGGCTTAATTAGAGAATAATTTTAGTCCCTTCTATCCATGCTTAGATACAAAAATATAAATATAGTCAAAAAGAATCGCCCTTCGGAAACAAAACAGAATAGATTTTCAGCAGATTTTTCCAAAATCAATAAGATGAACCAAGGATCCATCGCAGGTCAACCTTACTGATAATTTCCATACTATGCCTTTTTTATTCTCATGCCACTTCGACAAAATTTGGAAACTGCTTTTTTCCCCGGGCTCCCCCCTGATCAGCGACATTGCCCACTTTTGTTGAACCTCTCCTATTCACAAACCCAGCAACCTGAGACATACTCGCAAATGACTCATTATCTTTTATTTACCACCATTGAGCCAATAAGAACAGGAAAAATATTATCATGACACGCTCCTTACCGGGTCGGACCATGTTCGGAGTTAATACGGAGTTAATACGGAGTTTATTCGGTTTAAACCGAATAAACTCCGTATTAACTATGAGCCAGGTATGTCCCTGGCATGGATCTGTCGTGTTTAGCATGATGGCTCATACCCGGGGTCATTGCTCTGAAAATAGAGGTGGATTGAGGTTCGGGGACAGTGCGGCTCAGGCAAAAAAAAGCGGCTGCCTCCTGCTTTTGAGACAGCTACTTAAGATTTTAACTGGATGCACAACGAAATATTTATTGTGGTTCAAACTGAACCTGATGCAGCCTGAATGTGTCGGACACTTTTTTCAGCAGGAAATAGGTCCTGAAAGTTTGCCCGTTACGGGTTTGAAGGGTGCCGATAACATAAACCGAGCCATCGCGTGAATTACCCTGGTGATTCACCGAAAGTTCCTTGGGAGCGTTTTTCGAGAAAAAATTCCTCAGGATTACTTCTGCCTGCGATTTGCTGAATGTACCCTCACTGCCCGGCAGGGTCAGGTCCACATTTTGTCCAAAATATTTCGACATTTCGCGGGCATTGCCCTGCCGAATGGCCTGCGAGATCTCACGGGCCATGGCGTCCGTCTGTCCAAAGGCCGGCAATACAGGCAGCACGAACATAACATACAGGAGAATGCGGGTTATTAACCTTCTGATCATGATAGTAAAATAATTACAGCTATTCTTAAACAAAAACTGAACCAAACCGGAAAAAATAAAAAATATTCTGCTCCAAAGGTTCAATATTGTCTCTGCAAAGATAATGCAAAATGAATGCTGAGGCAAAAACCATTGGCACAATGGCTATAATATCCTAAATTTGAGGCAAAATCACCTGATGAAGATCACCTTGCTTGCCATAGGCAAAACCGATGAGCCTTATCTCCGTGAAGGCATTGAAAACTACAGAAAACGGCTGGTTCATTATACCAGTTTTGAGCTTATAGAAACCCAGCTGCCCAAAAAGCACCAGGCTCTTCCCCCTGCCCTTCTGAAACAAAAAGAAGCCGAAATCATTTTAACACACATCGAAAAGGCTGATTTTTCCGTATTGCTCGATGAAAGGGGAAAAACTTTTTCTTCCGTTGAATTTGCCGGATTTCTGCAACAACGACTCAACCATTCTGTGAAGAACCTGTTGTTTGTCATTGGGGGCGCCTGGGGCTTTGACGATGTTGTGTATCAAAAAGCCAGCATGAAACTTTCGCTTTCAGCCATGACTTTTTCTCACCAGATGACCCGCCTTTTCTTTACAGAACAGCTTTACAGGGCGTTTACCATACTTCGCAACGAATCATACCACAACGAATAATGTTGCAAGCCCTTTCGGGGGCTGAGCAAATTTCTTTGGCTGAAAGGGAATAAATTTTCCCGGGTTTTTCAAATAATTAAATTTTATGCATCTTCCCTGAGATTTTTTTTTTAGGTTTGTCCTTTAAAATTTACTCAACCAATTTGCCCTTTTCGCCTACCAGTAAAACAAAATACTCCTCAAATGAAAAATTCTTTATTTGTTTTTTCAGTTTTTATTTTTCTCTTCACCCTTTTATCCGCACAAGAACCAACCGAAAGTCTTATTGGGCAATACGACTTTTCAGGCAACGCTCGCGATCTGAGCGGAAATGAAAATCACGGGATTGTAAAACGGGTCTGGCCCGACCAAGATGTTTTTACCGGAGAAAACAGGGGCTCCTTTCGATTCGTTGGGAAAAAGAACCAAATTACAATTCCCATTGACATCAACCCGGTTGTAATGCCAGAGATGACCTTTGTGGCCTGGATCAAAACCGGTCATTATCCCCCAAAAAAACAATCCATCATGTCCATTTTTTCACAGGATGACGGGGGTTTTGACAGGGCACTGAAGGTCAGGTATAATAGCGATGACCGGAATATGGAATTGTTTGCTTACGACGGGAATGGCGAAACCCGGTCGCTGACCATTGACCGGGCCGACTGGACTTTTGTAGCGGTGGTTTACGACCAGAACAAAAAAACTGTCACCGTTTATGCCAATGAAAAGAAACGCACGGCGCCCGCCGAGATCATTCACGGGAGTGACTTTTTCCTGATCGGAGCCTGTCCCCGCAGCAAGCATTTTTATAAGGGGAGCATCGATGAAGTAAGGCTTTACGACAGGGCGCTGTCAGAAAATGAAATCAATACTCTTTTCCGGGCAAAGGTCCCTTACGAGGAACCACCGCAGCCCGAGCGTGAATACATTTACATCGTCTCGTCCAATTCTCTTCCCGTCCGTGAGAAAATGGATGAAAACTCAAAAGTCATTGGCAGCCTTTCGCGCAACGACACCATTGTCCATGCTGAGGCTATGGTCAACCCGGCAAATAACGAAAGACTGGTAAGCTTTGAACCGGAACCCGGGAAAACAGGGTTTGTACCCGAACGTTATCTGAACCGAATTGACATTACCCAATCTCCAATGGAAAGATTCGGTGAGAAATACATGAACTTCAGGTCCTGGTATTTCTGGGTCATTCTTTTGGGCATCCTGGTACTTGCCGGGCTTTTTATTAAAAAATTCCGGGTCATTGACGAGTTCCTGATCTACCAGGCCGACCGCAGTAAATATCCGGGAACGCCATGGGCTGCGATGGGTGCCATGATCATTGGTGCCGGCATGGGTGCATTGCTGGTGTTCTGGCAGAATGACACAGAAGCTTTCTTCAACACCCCTTTGTTCTGGCCCAAAGGCCATGCCCTGCATACCTGGATCGTTTGGAGTGCCTTCATTATCTTGCTATTAGGGGTTATTATTACGGCTGTGGAAAGCTTTATCAAGGCAGGTGCATTATGGGGATTGCTGAGGTTCCTGTTGATTCTTGTAGTATCGGCAATAGCCTCTTTCGCCTCAATGATCATTGCCGCTTATCTGATTGTTATCGCCATCATTCTCCTGGTCGTCTTAGGAATTCTTGGTGGAAGTTCTTCCAAAAGGGTCTTTAAGGATTCCAGTGGGAATGTATATGTTGAGCAGTAACGGCTCACGCGCCTGATAGCATTATTGTTTTTTCTCACCGAAATTGCCGTTTTCCCTTAATAGGGGAAGGAATTTCTACTATTTCTATTTTTTTCAAACCAGCCTTTGCCCCCTTTTGACCGCTTTTTTCAAAACAGCAAAGGGTGGAATTGCATTCGGGTAAAGCTAAAGGAAATTGGTTAATAAATCGTCCCGGAATACCCGTCTATTCTATAGTTTTTACCAAAATCGGCATCCTATTGGGGAAGAAAAAACCAGCGGTTATTTCCAAGACAATCATAATAAATATTATATTTATGTTATGACATTGCCTGGACTGGAACTAAAAAGCCACGACAGGGAATGATGAAACCAATGTCAACAAGGATTGTAATGATTATCGCGCCCAATTTTTCTTAAAAAGAAATTAAATTTGTTGGTTTAAAACAATTGTTTAGTAATTTTGCCATCCTAAAAAAATTAAGAACCAATACTAACAAGAATGATCAAAAAAGTTTTGGTGGCGAATCGAGGGGAAATTGCAGTACGGATTATCCGCTCCTGCCGTGAAATGGGCATTCAAACGGTAGCTGTTTATTCGGATGCCGACCGCAAGGCCATGCACGTGCTTTATGCTGATGAAGCGTATTATATTGGTCCCTCTCCCTCCCTGGAATCATACCTGAACCGGAAAAACATCATTGAAGCCGCTAAAGCCAGCGGTGCTGATGCCATACATCCGGGTTATGGATTTTTGTCGGAGAATGCAGGGTTTTCTGAACGCTGTCAGAAGGAAGGGATCATTTTTATTGGCCCTTCGCCCTATGCGATCTCAAAAATGGGAGATAAGATCACCGCCCGCAAGACCATGACGGAGGCGGGAGTGCCTGTTGTGCCGGGTACACCCGGGAAGATCTCCAGTGAAAGCGAAGCCCTGAAGATCATTGGAGAGATTGGCCTTCCGGTGATGATCAAGGCTTCGGCAGGAGGAGGTGGAAAGGGCATGCGGCTGGTTAAGGAGCCCGGCGAGATCAAGAATGCTCTACGGTCTGCGCGTTCGGAAGCAAGAACAGCATTTGGTGATGATTCCGTTTTTATTGAAAAATACATCGAATCGCCCCACCACATTGAGTTCCAGATCCTGGCAGATAAACACGGGAACGTAATCCATTTGTTTGAACGAGAATGCTCGGTGCAAAGGCGCCACCAGAAGATCATTGAAGAAACACCTTCTCCCATTCTTACCGAGGCCAAAAGGATAGAAATGGGAGCGCACGCAGTAGCAGCTGCTAAAGCCGTGGATTACGATGGTGCAGGAACCATTGAGTTCATTGTGGACAATGATCTCAATTACTATTTCCTGGAAATGAATACCCGCCTGCAGGTTGAGCACCCCATCACTGAAAGGGTTGTGGGCGTTGACCTGGTCAAAGAGCAAATCAATATCGCCAATGGGTTACCTTTAGCTTTCAAGCAATCTGAACTAAGTCAGAACGGACACGCCATCGAATGCCGGGTTTATGCCGAAGATCCCGAAAACAACTTTATGCCCGCCCCTGGAAAAGTGAGTCATATTGACATCCCTTACGGCGTTGGGGTGAGGGTTGACGGATATATCTATGAAGGCTTTGAGATCCCCCTTTATTATGATCCCCTGATTGCCAAGTTAATCGTTTGGGGTCGCGACCGGAATGATGCGCTTGAAAGGACATTACGGGCCATTAAGGAATTCAAGGTGACTGGTGTGAAAAACAACTTAAAATTCCTTGAACGAATTATTCTTGCTGATGATTTCATAAAGGGAAATTACAATACCCACTTTATCCAGGAAAACCTTGAATTTCTCATGAAAGAAGACCGGTGTGAAAATTCTTGTGAAGAGATCGTGATGATTACCGCTTTGATTGAATACCTGGATAAGATGGAAAAAGCCAGCCCGAAAGAAATGACGGCCTTGAAGAACAACTGGAAAGACTACAACAGGGTAAGAAATGTTTTTAAACTCTAGGAAAAGGATATGTCATACGAGGTAAAATTGAATAACCGGATAGCCAACATTGAGTTGCTAAGCCGGCAAGATAACAAAGTACTGGTTTCGGTTGACGGTAAAGAATTTGAGCTTGATTTTGTTAAGATCAGCAATGTCAGTTATTCAGTCATATACCAGAACAAGTCCTTTAACATTGAATTGATTCCAGCCAATGGCGGGATCAAAAGATTTGTTGTTAACACCCTGAAGAACTCATTTGAAGTAGAGATCATTGATGCTGAAGCCAAATACCTTGCCAGTCGAAAGAAAGGTCAGGATGATGATGGTGAAAGTGTCGTTTCTGCGCCCATTCCCGGGAAAGTGGTCAGGTTACTGGTCAAGGAAGATGAAGCTGTTGAAGCCGGTCAAACCCTTGTAATCATCTCAGCCATGAAAATGGAGAGTGAATTTAAGGCGAAGAAAGCCGGAAGGATAAGCGAAATCAAGGTTGTCGAGGGACAAACCGTTGAGGCTCGCCAGCCTTTGGTGGTCATTGAATATACAGATGTTGAATAAAAAAGATTCATGATATGTCATTGAAAGAGAAATACAGGGAACTTGAAGAGAAGAACCGTGCCGCCGAATTGGGTGGCGGGGAAGAACGCATAGCTAAAATTCACGCTTCGGGGCGCAAAACCGCGCGTGAACGCATTAAAGATCTGTTGGATCCAAAAACATTTGTTGAGCTGGATAAATTTATTGTTCACCGGTGTACAGACTTTGGGATGGACAAGCAAAAGATTGAAGGCGATGGCATTGTAACAGGTTACGGTAAAATTGATGGGCGGCTGGTTTATGTGTTTGCCCAGGATTTCACAGTTTTTGGAGGATCCCTTAGCCGAACCAACGCCAATAAAGTCATGAAGATTATGGACTTGGCCATGAAAATGGGAGCTCCTATCATTGGCCTGAACGACAGTGGGGGTGCCCGCATCCAGGAAGGTGTGGAGAGCCTGGCAGGCTATGGTGATATCTTTTACAGGAATGTTCAGGCCAGCGGAGTAGTTCCCCAAATATCTGCCATTCTGGGTCCCTGCGCAGGAGGCGCTGTGTATTCGCCTGCCATAACAGACTTCATTTTCATGACCCGGAAAACCAGCTATATGTTTGTTACCGGACCTGATGTCATAAAAACGGTTACCCACGAAGAGGTAACCAAGGAAGAGCTGGGCGGGGCTATGACGCATAATGCCAAAAGCGGGGTGGCACACTTCACTGCCGATGACGATCAGCAGGCCATGATGATGATTCGCGAATTGCTAAGTTTTCTTCCTTCCAATAATATGGAGGACCCACCCGTAAAACCTTGTACCGATTCTTCCCACAGGCAGGACGAGAAGCTTACGAACCTTGTTCCGGAAGATCCCAACAAGCCTTACGATATGAAAGAAATCATTACCACAGTGGTTGATGATAACAATTTCTTCGAAGTGCAGCAACACTTTGCCCAGAATATGATCATTGGCTTTGCACGCCTAAATGGGAAACCTGTTGGAATTGTTGCCAATCAGCCTGCCATGCTTGCCGGAGTAATTGACATCAATGCTTCCTTGAAGGCTGCACGATTTGTAAGGTTTTGTGACTCTTTCAATATCCCGATTGTCACCTTCGAGGACGTCCCCGGATTTTTACCCGGTACTGATCAGGAATATGGGGGAATAATAAAACACGGAGCGAAAATGCTTTATGCCTATGCCGAAGCCACGGTTCCAAAAATTACCGTAATTACAAGGAAAGCCTATGGTGGTGCATATATTGTCATGTCGAGCAAACACCTGGGCGGGGATGTAAATTACAGCTATCCAACCGGTGAGATCGCGGTAATGGGACCAGAGGGGGCAGCAAGCATTCTTTACAGGGATAAACTGGATGAAATCCAGAGGACCCAGGCAGTGGCCGATTATAAATCAGCCTTCTGCACCCCGTTTAAAGCCGCTGGACTGGGTTATATTGACGAGATCATCCATCCCAGGCAAACCAGGCTCAAGTTGATCCAGGCCCTCGAAATGTGCGAGAACAAGCGCGAAACTGCCCCTGCGAAAAAACACGGGAATATCCCCCTTTAACCCGGGTAAAATAAACCAAGAGCACGCATTTTTTTTACCTGATTAGGTTTTTTTGTTATTTTTGCATTCCCTAATTCAAAAAACGGGGCGTTAGCTCAGTTGGTTTAGAGCGCATGCTTGACAGGCATGAGGTCACTGGTTCGATTCCAGTACGTCCCACTTTTTACAGTCTTATTTCTGGGGGGATTCCAGAGCGGTCAAATGGGGCAGACTGTAAATCTGTTGGCACAGCCTTCGGAGGTTCGAATCCTCCTCCCCCCACTTCCAGAGTTTTTTCTTTATTTCATTTGCTTATTTAAAAAGGAAGTTTCTTTCCCCACCCAACGACGGGTCGAAGTCACTGATTTAATTCAGTAACTTACCTTTCTTTTGGTTCTTATTTTTCGATTTAGTATCGGGCAGCCAATCAAGAACAAAAAGATTTTACTGCTTTTTCTTCTGCCAGATCAAAAGCTTTTCCGTCACCAGTTTATCAATAGGCAGGGTTAACTCGTTTGGGCTTAGATGGTCTAGTGGCAGCCATCGAAAGGACATGGAGCCTTCCTTTTTCTCAAAATCAAATTTTTTGGAACTGACTTTGATCTTCTGCGGGCTTTTAATTTCCATCACATAATAAATGCTGATCAATTGCTTGCCAGGTAGAAATCTTGTCTCCTGGAAAAAATCCGTGGTATAAAAATGTTCCAGTACTTTTACTTCCTGACCAAACTCTTCCATGCATTCTCTTTTCAAGCAATCGATGGTTCCTTCCCCATATTCAAGCCCGCCACCAGGAAATTTGGTCATAAAAGTATCAAACCAGAACTCATCCACCACAAGCAGATGATCATCGTATATCCCAAGCCCATAAACACGAATAACAAAATGACCGTAGGAAGACATATTTAAGGATTAAGAATAAAGTATAAAGCTTATAAATAAAACAAAAATACTTTTTTCAATTCATTTGAATTACAAATCTTTTAACCGCAATAAGCCGTCAAGGATTTTTGATTTATCCTTAAGAAAAATTCCACCTAAGGTTTCACGGCCCGGGTCATCTCCCTTTTCCCTGGAGGTCCTGGAAGTCTTTCAATGGTAAAGCCGCAAGCCCGGAGGGCTCTTTTAACCATCCCTTTTGCACAATAGGTGACAAGCACCCCAGCCGAGTGCATGGCGTTGAAGACCTTTTCGAATAAGGCCTGCTCCCATAATTCGGGTTGGGTGTCAGGGCCAAAGGCATCAAAATAAACCAAGTCAAAAAATCCTGAGGACAGTTTGGCTTCTTTCAGACCATACCGGGTCTTATGAAAAGAAAAACCCTTGGCAATCTCTACCGGCTTATCCCATTCGCATTGATGAAAAGCTTCAAAACAGGCAGCATATTTGCCTTGTTCAAGGATTTGAGGATAATTCAGCACTTCGTATTCTTCCCTCTCCAGCGGAAAAGGCTCAAGTGTAAAATAATGAACCTGAATACCCTGGTTTTGTGATTCAATAAAGGTAAGAAGGGCATTCAAGCCCGTTCCAAATCCCACCTCAAGAATATGAATAGGGGTTTCCTTATGGGGGAGGCTAAGCAGGCCGCGCTGAATAAATACATGCCGGCTTTCCTGCACCGCACCAAATGTGGAATGATAATGTTCGCCTTGGCCCACCAACTCAAGGGAGTGTGAGCCATCGTCTGTCTTAATGATCCTTCGCTGAAACCCTTTTCCCATCTTACACCGGATTTTCCAGAACAAGTCTGGCTAAATAATTGCGGTCTTCTCCAAGGAAAAGGAACTCAACGGAGAAACCTTCTTTTTGGGCCGCATGCGTCAGGTTATCCGGGTCAACAAACAACCATGGAAAAGGTTTCCCTTTCCTGCCCTTGTATTCCAGCTGGTAAACAACCTCCCCGTAATAGTGGTCACCCATAGGGATACAATAACCCCCGTCTTCCTCTTCAAAAAGATAGATAAGGTCAGTAGATTCTACAAGGATTTGACCTCCGGGGTTCATCCACTTACGAGCGTGGCGAAACAGCCGCTGCAATCCTTCCAGGTTGGCCGCCATTCCAGCGCCATTCATCAAGAAAAGCAAGGAATCAAAACCTTTTTCTTTAAAATGGAAGAAGTCCTGGCATAGGGCGTTTTTGACGCCCCTGACCTTCATCATCTCGACGGCCCCGGGAGAGATATCAAGGGCCACCACTTCCATTCCCCTCTCCTGCAGGGCCAATGCATGCGCCCCTGCTCCAGCCCCGGCATCTAAAACCTTTCCACGGCAGGCATCCAGGGCGATCTGCTCCCAAACAGGCATATCTTCATAGGTCCTGAAAAAATAAGCCACCGGCAGGTCATCCGGCTCCGAAACATCCAAATAAACCTTTATTAGGGCTTTGGTGTCACCATCTAGAAAATCCTTAAAAGCCTTGCCAAATATATCCAATGGTCGATTGGTCTTTTTAAAAATAATTCCGGTTTCTAATGCAATTTTTTCCGAAAGAACAGGCAACTATCACCATAACTTAGG
Source organism: Bacteroides sp. (assembly GCA_036351255.1). NCBI lineage: Bacteria > Pseudomonadati > Bacteroidota > Bacteroidia > Bacteroidales > Bacteroidaceae > Bacteroides > Bacteroides sp. The sequence continues at coordinate 112,692 of JAZBOS010000109.1, read as the reverse complement.
AACCGGAACCCATGGTGCATTGCGTAATCGTAGGCTTTTTTCCAGGCGGGTCCGGCAAAGGCAGCCACAAGGAGCAAAAGGGTACTCCTGGGCTGGTGAAAATTTGTGATCAATACATCCACAATCTTAAATTCATATTCAGGCACAATGATCAAGGCCGTTTCACCCTGAATCGTCTGCAGGCTTTCCTTATCCATAAAGGCGGCAATAGCTGTCAAGGATTCCTTAACACTAACTCCTACCCTTAGCATATAAGGCTCCCATTGCTCAATGCGAACATAGCCATCAGATGGTTTATACCCCTGAAGCATTTTTACCCCCAGCCAGTAAAGGCTTTCAAGGGTTCGCATACTGGTAGTGCCCACAGCAACGATATCACCTTGATGGTTGGCAAGGGCTGCAAGAAATTTACGATCAACCAGAAATTGTTCGCTGTGCATGGTATGCCCGCCTATGGTTTCAGATGAAACCGGCTTAAAGGTACCCGCCCCTACGTGTAAGGTCAAAAACCGGGTAGAAATTTCCTTTGCCTCCAGTTCAGCGAATACTTTTCGGGTAAAATGTAAGCCTGCCGTAGGTGCTGCCACAGAACCATCATCTTTTGCATATACGGTCTGATAAGTGGTTTTATCCTTTTCCTCAGCTTTACGAGTGATATATGGGGGCAAGGGGGTTTGCCCGGCCAGTTCAAGCACTTCTCCAAAGCTTAAATTGGGAGGATTCCACGAAAAAACAACCTCAAACTCTTCTCCATTCCTGTCTAATTGCTCTGCTGTTAGCCGAAGACCCGTGGCAGGGTTCTCCAGGCTAAGAACACCCGACTTCCACCTTTTTGCATTGCCCACCAAACATTGCCAGTGCACTGGGCTGGAGAGCCCCAGGGCCAGATGAACATCAGAAACAGGCTTAAGGGGCTGCAAACAAAAGATCTCAATACGCGCACCGGTTTCCTTGAAAAACTCAAGCCTGGCCTGCACAACCCGCGTGTTGTTCAGGACCATAAGGCTTCCGGCAGGCAAAAATTGCCCGATTTGGTCAAAACGGGACTCAATAATGAAACCCCCTCGCGAAACAAGTAATTTTGACTGATCACGCTGTTCCAAAGGAAAGGAAGCAATCCTTTCCTGAGGCAAGGTATAGGAGTATTCTTCTATCCTTAAACCAGCAATATTTTCAGGGATGTTCTGTTCACTTTTTTCCACAGGCAAAATTACCCAATAATTAGAAATGGCAGGCTTAAGGTCATTTTTTTCAGTATTACCCGTAAGAAAATCCTCTCAAGTGCCTATATTTTTGACAAAGGTTTTTACATTTGTCGTCAGTCTGTTTTTTTTAATATATCTTTTTTATGTTTGCATCCCGCTTTTCTTTTTCCAATGGCCCCATCTTTCCGCAATCTGATATTGACAAGCAATTCTGGCAAAAGAATGAGCCTGTCGGTTTTGTTTGTTATGCCAACAGCGTTTGGGTCATGTCAAATGCACTGGATTTCAGCAGTGCAGAGCAATCCTGGCTAATCAATCCAGAATTTCCTGAAAAGGAAATAAACGATATCATTCATAAAGGGCATGCCATAACCTGGCTCACATGGCAAAATGATGTTTGGGTTGTATTCTCCACACCCGAAAAAGTTTATGGAAATCAAAAGATTGTGACTGGGCGGAAATTCCCCGAAAGTGACATCAACAAACTAGCCCGTAAAGGGTATTTTGTCACCAATATTTCCTATGGGCAACAGCAATGGGTGTTAGTCTGCTCCCAAGGTACCGGCATTCATGAACAGCGAATTTCCACCTCCAGGGAGTTTCCCGAGCAAGGCCTTCAGCAGGCTTGGGACGATGGTTATGATGTATGGCAACTGGCTCATGGAAAAGGTCTATGGGATCGCGACCTGCATGTGCTGATTGGCATCAAAGGTCTGCCCTTTCAAGGTCAACACTGGTTTACTGCCAATGATTTCCCGGAGCAAGGTTTCCGCGAGAAATTAAAGGAGGGTTTCCGGCTCAGTTTCGCAAACTATGTTGGTGATCGTTGGTTCATAATGATGTCATTACCACCGGAAGGCTTCGAACAATTGAAGGCGCAGCGGAATGCTGAGGCAGCCATTGAGGAGCTGGAACAAATGCAATCACAGACTATGGCTGCTGAAGTGGCAGAGAACCCGCAGGAACAAGATGGGGTGAATCCGGATTATGCCGGCATTCCCCAAACAGCCATTGATTATGACAATACCGCCTATAAATTTTATCAGGAAGAAAAGTACGACAAAGCCCTGAAATATTGTAAGAAGGCGATAGAGACAGCTCCTGCCTTTGCGCTTTCCCACAACCGTATGGGGCTCATTTATTCCATTCAGGAAGAAATGGATAAGGCCAGGGCATGTTTTAAAAAGGCTTTTACCCTGATGCCAAAAGAAATGGCTTACCTGGAAAATTATGTTACCTCCCTGGAAGACAAAAAAGACGAAGAAGTATTCAACATTGTGGTCTCTACCAAGAAGAAGCTGTTCCAGAAATACGAACCTTCAGAAAAAGAATACTGGTCAATGCTGGGAACGCTTTGTTATGATTTTGAAGACTTTGAAAATGCCATCTTCTTTTATAAGCTTGGCCTGAAAAAGTATCCATCTAATAATTATTTAAAGGAAATGCTTGCAGATGCTGAGCGGGAAAAGGCAAAAAGCGCTGCAGGGAATGGAATTAAAGAACAAGCGGGCCAAACTGCCGGAATATCCAATACAGGTATTGATGCGGATTCTCAGGCAAGCCTTGAAGAGACCCTCAGAGAGCTCAATGGCCTCATCGGGATGACCCGAATCAAGCAGGAAGTGAATAAAATGCTCAAGGAGCATAAGATCCTGATGAGGCGCAAGGAAATGGGCATAGAAAGTGGACAAAAATCCTGGCATGCTGTATTTGAAGGCTCGCCAGGAACAGGGAAGACAACCGTTGCCCGCTTAATGGCACAGATTTTCAAATCGTTGGGAATCCTTAAAAAGGGCCACCTGGTAGAAGTAGATCGCAGTCAACTTGTATCAAATTATATTGGCGATACGGCCATCAAAACAAACAAGGTCATTGATTCGGCCCTCGACGGCGTGCTTTTCATTGACGAGGCCTACGCCCTGACGCCCTCCTCAAATAGCGACTTCAGTCAGGAAGCCATTGACACCCTCATCAAACGTATGGACGCTGACCGCGACCGCCTCGTGGTGTTTATGGCAGGATATCCCGAGGAGATGAAAGAACTCATTGCCTCCAACAGCGGTTTTGAATCAAGAGTAAAGAATTTCTTTCACTTTGAGGATTTCCAGCCCGATGAACTCCTGGCCATTTTCAAAACCATGGCCGAAAAAAACCAGTTCGATTTAACCGAAGAAGCTGAAGCAAAACTTGAACGGTATTTTGATTTCATTTTCCGCTCAAAGGACAACAACTTTGGCAACGCACGCCTGGTCCGTAACCTTTTTGAGAAGGTCACCTCACAGCAAGCCTTCAGGCTGGCTGACCTCCCCGATGTAAATGACAATGAGCTTATGCACATCATTGAAGAAGACATCACCGAAGTGGTGAAGCATGATTTCGACGACAACAAAGAGGTGCCACTGGAAACGATCCTGGATGAGCTGAATGACCTCGTTGGACTGGATTCTGTAAAGGAAGACGTATCACGCCTTGCCAAGCATATGAAAGTGGCCAGAAAACGCGTGGAACGCAATCTTCCTGTTGAGCCCATCATGCTTCATTCTGTTTTTGTTGGCCCTCCCGGAACAGGGAAGACTACCGTTGCCAGGCTGATGGGAAGGATCTTCCGCTCGCTGGGTTTGCTGGCCAAGGGGCATGTGGTAGAGGTTGACCGCTCAGGACTGGTTGGCCGCTATGTGGGTGAAACCGCCCAAAAAACCACCAAGGTAATCGATTCTGCTATGGATGGGATTCTCTTCATCGATGAGGCATATTCCCTGGCCGGAGGCGGTGAAAGCGATTTTGGGCCCGAAGCCATCCAAACCCTCCTTAAGCGTATTGAAGATGACCGCGAACGCCTTGCCGTTATTCTGGCAGGATATCCAAAAGAAATGGAGAACTTCTTTGACTCCAATACCGGGTTGCAATCACGATTCTCAAGAACCTTTGAATTCAAAGACTACAATCCACTGGAGTTGAAGGATATCTTCTGTCGCATTGCCAAGGCCAAAAATTACCTGTTGTCACCCGAAGCAGAACAAGCTGTCCTGGGCATCATGGAAGAAGCCTTCCAAAACCGTGACCGACACTTCGGAAATGGACGCATGGCCCGTAACCTTTTCGAAAAAGCCATTCAGAACCAGTCGGACCGAATTGTCGAACTTGAGGATATCTCTAATGAGGAGTTTATCACCATCCACGCTGAAGACATCCTGAAGGCAGCTCCTGATAAAAAACAAGCGCCGGGTGAGGATACCCGGCGCGAAATTGGTTTCAGAAAATAAGGCAACCATAAGCCTTTTTCCAGCAGGCATTAACTCAGCTGGGCAATCACTTCCATATTTTTGGGGTTCAGTAATTCCTTGCCCTCTGGTGAGTAAAGATAATCCAGCGTTTCCTTATGGTATTTTACAATGGCCGGGCGTACAATTTTCATCGTACTGTTCATCAGCTTATTCTGCTCAGAGAAAGGCTCATCGAGGAATGCTACAGCAGCCGGCAGCCATCTGGCAGGAAACATTCCGCCAAAGTCTCCGCCTGGCATAAAGCGATCAATCTCTGCACGCATTTTCACTAAAGCAGCCGTCTGACCCGATTCTGTATCAATAATCAATTTATGCTTCTGAAGGAATTCCTTCAGCTTGGCTTTATTGATCACCACCAAGGCCACCGTATACTGGTTCTGGTTGTTATAAAGCATCACCTGGTCAAAGAACGGGATCTGCTCTACCATTGCTTCTTCAATGCCTTCGGGACTGTATTTCTCACCGTCACTGCCAATGAGCAAACTTTTACTACGCCCCAAAACATAGAGATAGCCATCTTTGTCCAGGTAACCCAAATCACCTGTATACAGCCACCCATCGCGAATGGTTTCCCGGGTGGCCTTTTCGTTACCCCAATAACCTGCCATAACATTATCGCCGCGGATCACAATCTCACCCTGTTCGCCGATGGGCAATTCCCGGCCATCATCACTGCAGATCTTCAGGTCGAGCCAGGGAACCACCTTCCCCGAAGAGCCCAGTTTGTGAAAATCTGGCGTATTCGAAGAAATGATCGGCGAAGCTTCCGTCAGACCATAACCCTGGTACATTGGAATGCCTATGGCATAAAAGAAACGCTGCAACTCAATGTCAAGCAAGGCACCTCCGCCAACAAAGAAACGAAGCCTGCCCCCAAAGTTTTCCCGTATCTTTTTAAACAAAATGGTATCCATCAGGCTGTAAAGCGGCTTAAGAATGATCCGCCAGCCCTGCCCTTTATTAAATCCTTCCTGGTTGAAAGTATATGCCACCTTTATGCCAAAACTAAACAATGACCAGGCAAACTTCCCTTTGTCCCTAACACCCTTTTCAATGTTTTTGCGGAAATTCTTTGCCAAAGCAGGAACACTTAGCAGAAAATAAGGCTTCACTTCCTTGATGCAGATGGGCACATTGCGAAGGGTTTCGTTGGCCGTACGGCCCACTTTTACTGAAGCCAGGCTGGCACCGTTGCGAATCAGGGCATAAATACCTACCGTGTGGGCAAAACTATGGTCCCAGGGCAGAATATGAAGGGAAGTATAGTAAGAAGGCACATCAAAAATGGCTGAACCCTGTTCTACATTGCACAAGTAATTTTTATGTGTCAGAATGATCCCTTTCGGATCAGCAGTAGTCCCTGAAGTATAGCAAATATTTGCATGGTCATCTGGTTCAATACTGTTCTTAATTTCTTCCAGCTCTTCCCGGTGCTCCCTCAGATACCCATCCCCTTTTTCAATCAGATCGTCAATCACAACCACCTTATCTTTCAAGGCTGGTTCAGCTATCGCCTCTTCAGGGGCATCCAGCAAAAGAATGAATTCAACGGTTGGCAACTGATCTATGATATTAAAGATCTTTTGCTTATGATTGCCCGAAACAATCACGCCCTTGCAGCCAGAATGGCTGATACGAAAGATCAAATCACCGGGTTCTTCCAGTTTAACTGAAAGCGGAACACTGGCGGCATTGCAATAAAAGAGAGCAAGTTCTCCAATGACCCAGTCGTTCCTGCCTTCCGAGACCAAGGCCACACGGTCTCCTTTTTCCAGGTTAAGGGTCAGGAACCCTGCTGCCAACTGAAGTACCCGCTCATAGGTTTCCTGGTAAGTCATACCACGGTATTCTGTGGTTTTCTTCTCCCACAACAACACGTTGTCGGGAAATTTCTTTACACTTGTTTCAAATAGTTGAGGTAGACTCTTATGTTCCATTGGTTTTGTGTTGATTATTAAATGCTTAATAACAAAAGTCTCAAAAAACCCATGCTAATATCGTAACAAATAACTTAATTTTGCCCCTGTTTCAGAATTAATTTTACGCCATACACATTCAGGATCCCTTATAGCCCCATTCCGCAAGGCTTTTCCTTTTTCTGACCTTTGTTTTCCCCTGAATTTTTAACCACCATGAAAAAGTCTTACCAAAAGACATGCCTTACCCATCTCAGCTTCGGCATCAAACCCATTTATGAATTATTGACCTGAAAGTTAAAGAAAATATCGGTCCGAATAAGAAAGCGGCCCTTAAACTGGCAAGAGAGTTGGAAGGAAACGAAAATCAGGTTAAATATATCGGGTTTCTTTCCGCAACAAATCCGCGGTCAGGCAGGAATGCACCGGCAAAATGCCCACCAGATCACCTGGTTTAAAATGATTCAGAAAGTTTTCCGGAAGCCTGATCACCCCGTGTTCCTGTGAAATACGATTAACATAACATGGCTCTTCAGGGAAGCTCCAGTGTCCGTCTTCATCCAGTATGACCATTAGCCCGAAATGGGTATAGCCCAGGGCATCCTTACCGGACTCTTTCGAAAGGTGTACTGCTCCCCCGTATATCACCATTTCATTGCGTTCAGGATGGAGGGCAACCACTGGTGCAGCCACTGCAACGGCAATATCCTCCGGTCGGCAGGCACCCAGCGAAGCTTGCATCAGGTCATAATACACAAAATTGCCCGGCCGCAATTCATCGGCGCCAAAAAAGGTTTTGGCGAGCGAACACGAGGGCGTATCGCCCCACGAAATCTGAAGCGGGGGAAAAGAATCAGTAAAATAGTCTTTTAGGCCATTAAGGATGCGCATTGAATCACGCTGAATTTGCAGGATTTCCTGGGAATTTCGGGCGTGATAGGTATGCCCGGCGTGAGCCAGAAGCCCTGAAAGGGTAATCAGGGGATTTTTCCCAGCCTGCTCAAGTGTATGGCCGATGGCATCCAAATCACTGTGGTCAAATCCTGTCCGGTGTGTACCCACATCGATCTTCAGCCAAAGGTCAACAGGGGCTTGCAAAAGATCAGAAAATAAGGGCATCACTCCATGCGCAGATAGCGTCAAACCCATCCTGACGGAACCTGCCAGGCGGTTGATCTCAACCATTTCCCGAAGGTTCACAGGGAAGGCAATGAGAATGTCATTCCAGCCTGCTTTTGCAAACTGCTTCGCCATTGAAACCGAAGAAACCGCAATGCGGTCCACTCCCGATTCCCTGAACCACTGCCCAACTTCCACTGACTGATGCGTCTTAAAATGGGGCCGCAGTATGGCTCCCTGGTCGCGGGTCTTTTTCAGCATCCGGCCGATATTAGCCTTGGCCTTTTGACGATCAACCAGCAGGGTCGGTTTGGTTACGCCTTGCATATTGCATTGAGGTTTGTGGTGAATCCAATGAACCTGAAACCTGAAAACCTGAAACCTGAGACCTTATTTCTCCAGTCTTTGGGCTACCAGCTTAACTATTTCATCTTCTTTCTGACGGGCGGCAAGCTGTATCTCATTGGCTTTCCCCATTATCTCTTCAACAAAAGCCTTGTCTTCCAGATCCATCACATTAACCTTCACATTCAGGTAAGCACCGATCACGGCGGTGCGGGCACAAAGAGCTCCAACACCAGCATCTGTTACCGAAGTTGGATTTCCCTTCTCTACCATAGCCTCGATTACCTCCATAGCTTTAAAAGCGTTTTCCATCACCCTAAAGGGAATCTCAATGGCGTATTTTGTAGCGGCCTGAATGGCTTCTTTACGGTCTTTCTTCTCCTGTTCGGTTCCCTTCGGAAGCCCATAGGCATCCATGATACGGTTGAAGGCCCGTGTATCCTCATCCACCAGGAAGATCAGCTCGTCTTTAATGGCCTGACCTTTCTCGGCCCATTTGCTGAATTCTTTCCAGCGCTCATCCCATCCTCGCTTGTGCGATGACAGGTTGGCCACCATCGTACCCAGCGATACGCCCAGCGCACCCACATAGGCCGATACCGATCCGCCACCCGGAGCCACCGACTCACTGGCGGTTTCGTCGGCAAAGGCTTGCAGATCCATATCCACCAGTTTCTTGACCTTTTCTTCCTCAATGAGATATTCAATGACCTTTTCCTTGGGATTGAAAGGCTTCAGTTCATCCAGTCCAAGCGACTTCACCGCGATCTTGATGATCTCGGCTTCCGAGACACCCAGGCTGCGCTGCTGCTTGGCAAGGAAATATTTCCCTGCGTCGATCAGGGCTTTTTTTGGAACCAGCCCCACAAGCTCTGAACCCGTCACGCGCACGCCGCGTTCTTCAGCCTTTTTCCAAACCTCATCATAAGCCACGTGTATTGGGGTGATGCTGATGTTGGTCAGGTTCATCGAGATCTGCGCAATGCCATATTCCTCGATAAACCATCCGATGGCTTTCACGGCTTTCAGGGTTCCGGGGATGTATACCGGATCTCCTTTTTCATCTTTAACGATCTTGCCAGTAATGGGGCTCCCGTCACGCTTTACACGGCCGCGTTCGCGCACGTCGAATGCGATGGCGTTAGCCCTGCGGGTGGAAGTGGTGTTAAGGTTGATGTTATAGGCCACCAGGAAGTCGCGCGCACCCACAGCAGTGGCACCAGCCCTGGCATTGAATTCTGCGGGACCAAAGTCAGGTTTCCACTCGGGGTTAGACAACTTTTGGGGAAGGCCTTCATATTCGCCCTTGCGGCAATTGGCCAGATTACGGCGCTTGGGCTCAAAAGCCGCATTCTCATAACAATATACAGGGATATTCAGTTCATTACCAATGCGTTCGGCAAGCTTGCGGGCATATTCAACAACTTCTTCCATCGTGATATTCGAAACCGGCACCAAGGGGCAAACGTCGGTGGCTCCCATGCGCGGATGCTCTCCCTTGTGCTTGCTCATATCGATCAACTCGGAAGCCTTCTTCACGGCACGAAACGCCGCTTCGATCACCTCATCCGGGGTACCTACAAAGGTTACCACAGTGCGGTTCGTGGCCTTGCCGGGGTCTACATCCAGCAATTTCGCCCCTTCAACGCCCTTAATCTCATGGGTGATCTGTTCAATGATACCCATATCTCTTCCTTCACTAAAGTTGGGAACGCATTCAATCAATTTATTCATATCAAAATGATTTTATGTTTTTTGATGATTCTCATTCAATTCTGCGAAATTAAGCAATGCAGCCAAACAAGGGAAGCCACCGGATGAAATTTTTAGCCCTGCCCCTGCCTTGCAGCCCCTGCATCATTTATTCCTTAACAAAAAGCCGGGTCCAATCCATTTTGTCGCCGGGAGATAAAAAAAAAGCCCTCGTGAAAGGGCTGAAAGATATAGTGAGGATATAATGTAAGCTTACATCCTTTTTTCCTTGATCCTGGCTTTCTTACCCCTCAGTTCGCGCAGATAGAAAATACGTGCCCTGCGAACCACGCCATGGCGGTTCAGGTCAATTTTCTCAATAAAGGGTGAGTTGATGGGGAAAATACGCTCAACGCCAATGTTGCCTGAAATCTTACGGACAGTGAAAGTCTCGGAAGCACCTGCACCCCTGCGCTGAATCACCACGCCCTGAAAAGGCTGGATACGTTCTTTGTTGCCTTCCCTGATTTTATAATGAACGGTTACGTTGTCACCGGCTTTAAATGCAGGGTGCGATTTCTGCTCTATCATGGTGTCCTGCACGAAGTTGATCAATTCCTTCTGATTCATCGGTACGGTATATTTTATAATTTCTCTTGTATTCTGAAAAGGAGTGCAAATTTAGAGAAATATTTTCATTTAAAAAAACCCTTTCTCCAAATATTTTAAAATCCATTCATTAATTATGAAAATCCATCCAAATCCTCCCTCCTAACAAAAATCATAAACCATAAATCGCTAATCATTGATCTGAGATCAGAAAGTTCAGGGTTTTTGGTTCAATGTTCAAATTTCAAGGATCAGGTACTTCTGAAATTTTCATTTCCTGCCCGCAAAGGCAGGCGGGCTTGTTCCTTATTCTGAGATCAGGAGTCCTCAGGCTTTGTTTTTTTGAATCATGAACAAGGATTACCAAATAATGATTTAAGAATTTCTCCTAAGCTTGAACCAAAAATCCCAATTACCCAGCCTTACTCTCCCAGTAAGTCAGGCCGCCTGTCCCTGGTTCTATGAAGCGCCTGTTCGTGGCGCCACTCGTGGATCTTCCGGTCGTGGCCTGAAAGCAACACATTGGGCACTTTCCAGCCCTTGTAATCGGCCGGACGGGTATATACGGGCGGCGAAAGCAAGCCATCCTGAAAACTGTCGGACAAGGCCGAAGTCTCATCGCCCAGCACCCCCGGGATCAGCCTTACTACCGCATCGGTTAGCATGGCAGCAGCCAGCTCACCCCCCGAAAGCACATAGTCGCCTACCGAAATCTCGCGCGTAATGAAATGCTCGCGCACCCGTTCGTCAACTCCTTTATAATGCCCGCACAGCAGGATCAGGTTACCCATTGTCGACAAGCGATTGGCCACAGGCTGGGTCAGCAATTCCCCGTCGGGGCTCAGATAGATCACCTCTTCATAGTCCCGTTCCGCTTTCAACTTGCTGATGCAGCGGTCGATGGGCTCCACCATCATCACCATGCCCGCCCCGCCCCCAAAGGGGTAATCATCCACGTTACGATGTTTGGAAGTGGAATAATCGCGGAGGTTGTGCAAATGAATCTCGGCCAGGCCCTTCTCAAGCGCCCTTTTGATGATGGAGTGGGAAAAGGGGCCCGTAAACATCTCGGGGAAAATGGTCAGGATATCAATCCGCATAAGCCAGGAATTAAAGGATTTTCAAAGCGCAAAGTTAAATAAAAATGGCCGCCCAAAAGGGAGTTTCAGCTTATTATAGGCTCCGGAAACGAAGCATTGATTATAAAAAATATTTTTTATCTTAAATTTTTATTCTTTCGTTATTATTATATACGCGAATTTATCACCACGGTCGTACCATCCTCGTGTTTAGCTCTAATGCGGTTCGTGTAAGCTTCGTCTGGGCACGACCAAGGCAGGACTTTGGTACCTGTAAAAAGAGTATTTGGCGGGTTTTCGCAAGGAACCCGGGATGTAAATACATGATTCCATTCAATGTAAATAATTCTTACATTTGAATGTTGGCGCAGAAACCCTTCTCCTTCCTTACGGGGAAAAACTGGAAACCACCATTAAAAATGTCACTGACTCAATGAAAGCACAGGTTTTGGAGTGGTTGCTTCGGGAGGAAAATCCCTCAGTGAGGTATTATGCCCTCACCCGCCTATTACAAAAGCCTGAGAATGACCCCCTGGTTCAGCAAACCCTTAAGGACATCATGCAGGTGGGGGTGGTACCGAAAATCCTGGAAAAGCAGAACGAGGACGGGTCCTGGGGAGCCCCCCTGCGTTTTTATCGCAATAAGTATGGCGGGACGGTATGGCAGATCATGATCCTCGCTGAATTGTTCGCTAATCCCGAAGACCTCCGGGTCAGAAAGGCCTGCGAGTTTATCCTAGAAAATTCACAGGAACAGGAAAGATTTGGATTTGCCTATGATAAGGCCGCAAAAAGCAAGGGAGGACGTGCATCGGAGGTCATCCCCTGCCTGACGGGCAATATGGTGTGGAGCCTGATCAGGCTGGGAATGCTTGAGGACGAACTGGTGCAAAAGGGCATTGACTGGATATGCAAGTATCAGCGGGCGGATGACGACCGTTCGGAGTTTCCCGAAGACTGGCCCTACAAGCGCTTTGAGCCTTGCTATGGGCGGCATTCATGTCACATGGGGGTGGTGAAGTCACTTAAAGCCCTGGCAGAGATCGCGCCCGAAAAACGCAGCCCCGCGGTAAAGGAAAAGATCGAAACCCTGGCCGAATACCTGCTCATCCATCATATCTTCAAAAAAAGCCACGAGCTGGACAAAGTATCTCGGCCAGGCTGGCTGAAGCCCGGCTTCCCGCTGATGTACCAGACCGATATCCTGGAGATACTGGAAATACTGGTCAAATTAGGTTATCACGACCCCCGGATGGAGGAAGCGCATGACATCCTGGTAAAGAAACAAAGCCCCAAAGGAAGGTGGAAACTGGAGAATACCTTTAACGGAAGGATGCTTGTTAATATTGAGCAAAAGGGCAAGGATTCAAAATGGATTACGGCAAAGGTTTTGTTCGTGCTGATGCCCGAAGGTTGATGAAGACTTCTCTCTCCAGGACTATGACAATTCCATGCATTGTTTACACTCAAGGATTTTATTAAGAGAATTTCTGGCTACCTTTGCCTGTATTAATCAATGCCCCCTTTCCCTTTTCACATCCTCATAAAATTACAACCACGGAATGAAAACTTTCTTCAACCACGATTTCGTTAAGGTTGCAAGCCATTTCAATACGAATGTTTCCACAGGCCTTTCGACTGAGGAAGTCAGGAAAAGACTTCTCGAATATGGTCCTAACCAGTTGCCTTCAAAGAAAAAGAAGACTTTTCTGCAGGTATTCTTTTCGCAGTTCAAAAGTTTTATGATCATCATCCTTCTGGTTGCAGCAGCTATTTCGGGAGTGGTGGGCATTCTGCACGACGAAGGCTTGCTGGACACCTTTGTGATTCTGGGCATCCTGATCCTGAACGCGCTGGTGGGTGCCTTGCAGGAAGGCAAGGCCGAGTCATCGCTGGAAGCCCTGAAGAACATGGCGGCCCCCGAGACCAAGGTACTGCGCGACGGGATAATCCGCGAGGTGGAAAGCCGGGACCTGGTGCCCGGCGATATCGTGGTACTGGAAACCGGCGCAGTGATTCCGGCCGACCTCAGACTAATAGAATCGGTGAACCTGAAGGTTCAGGAGTCGGCCCTTACCGGGGAGTCTGTCCCGGTAATGAAACAAACCGAAGCCCTTGCGGGTGAAGATGTTCCGCTGGGTGACCGGAAAAACATGGCCTTTTCAAGCGGGATGGTGACCTATGGGCGCGGGCGCGGGATTGTTACCGGGACAGGAATGCAAACCCAGGTCGGGAAGATCGCCGACATGTTGCAGCAAACAGCAGATACCGAGACCCCTATGAGCAAGCGCCTGGAACAACTGGGCAAGGTCCTGGGCATTGCCGCCCTGATCATCTGCGCAGTCATCTTTGCAGTAGGTCTCCTATACGGTAACCCCTTGCTCAGCATGTTCATGGTGGCCGTGAGCCTGGCTGTAGCCGCCATTCCTGAAGGCTTGCCTGCCGTTTCAACGGTGGTACTGGCCATCGGGGTGCAACGGATGGTGAAACGCAATGCCATCATACGCACCCTTCCCGCTGTGGAGACATTGGGCGGCGCCACGGTGATCTGCTCAGACAAGACCGGCACCCTGACACAAAATAAAATGACGGTGGTGGAAGCCTATGTAAACCATATTCAATCACCCATCAACCGCGTGGACCACGCCCAGGAACTCAATCCAGAGGAAAGCACCCTGCTGTCCATTGCTGTGCTCTGTGCCGATGCCCAGATAAGCAAAAACCACGGAGGAGTAGCGGAATTTACGGGCGACCCAACAGAGACGGCCCTGCTCGACTTCGGCCTGCTCTATGGAATGGATAAAAACGAGATGGAACGCAAGCATCCACGCATAGCCGAAATCCCTTTTGATTCAGAAAGAAAGCGGATGACGACCGTGAACCAGATGGCGGAGAATACCACCCGCATCAATGTGAAAGGTGGTCTGGACGAAATCCTCAGTGTTTGTTCTCAAATTGTCATCGAGGGCAAGGTCAGAAACCTCACCGAAGAGGACCTTGAAAACATCAGGGCAGCAAACGAAAAAATGGCCAGGTCTGCCCTGCGGGTTCTTGCCATGGCTTACCGCGATCTGCCCGGGCCGCCTCAAAACTTACAGGTCGGTCATCTGGAAAATGAATTGATCTTTTCAGGTCTCGTCGGGATGATGGATCCGGCCCGCCCCGAAGCCATGGAGGCGGTTTCCAAATGTAACACGGCAGGCATCCGGGCGGTGATGATCACCGGCGACCATAGAATCACTGCCATGGCCATTGCCAAAGAAATCGGGATATTCCGCGAAGGAGATCTGGCCATTACCGGTTCAGAACTCGAGAAGCTGGACGATGAGACCTTTGCCAATGACATTGAAAAATATAGTGTTTATGCCCGTGTGGCGCCCGAACATAAGGTACGCATCGTCAAGGCCTGGCAAAGCCATGGTCAGGTCGTAGCGATGACGGGCGACGGAGTAAACGACGCCCCCGCGCTGAAGCAGGCTGATATTGGGGCCGCCATGGGCATTGTGGGCACTGACGTGGCCAAGGGCGCTGCGGATATGGTCCTCACCGACGACAACTTCGCCACCATTGTAACGGCGGTGGAAGAAGGACGCAGGATTTATGACAACATCCTGAAAGCCATCCAGTTCCTGCTTTCTACCAACGTAGGCGAGATCTTCCTGCTGCTGATCACCTCCCTCCTGAACCTGGGAATTCCCTTGCTGCCGGTACATATCCTGTGGGTAAACCTCGTAACCGACAGCCTGCCTGCACTGGCACTGAGCGTTGACCCGGCAGACAATAACATTATGAAGCGTAAGCCGAGAAACACCCAAAAGGGCTTTATGACCAAAGGGATGATCTGGCGCGTGATGTACCAGGGAGTGATGGTCGGGGGATTGTCCCTGGTAGCCTTTTTGATCGGGTTGCGTGACGGCGGGGAGACCCTGGGACAGACCATGGCTTTTGCCACCCTGATGTTTGCACAGTTGTTCCACGTGCGCAACCTCCACTCCATTACCCGTTCGTCCTTTACCTTCAATCCACTGAAAAACAAACCACTGATCGGAGCTATCTTTGCCTCATTGGTACTGGGACTGGCGGTATTGCTGATACCTCCTTTCCGTGAAGCCTTCAGCCTGACCACTATGGACAGGCTTCACTGGATCCTCGTTGGAGCGCTTTCGCTGGCACCCATTGTGATCGTAGAATTCTTTAAACTGCTGCGCCTTAACGGCAGGGCAGAGGAATAGGATTGGGGATATCCAGGAATCTTAGAGTTTTTCAAAAATGCCCATCCCAAACAGGGCGTAGTCATACGAGACAGGATCAGCAGGGTTCAGCCGGCGAAGGCTGGCAGTCAGCTCTTCCACGGCTTTCCAGTCATTCTGCCTGCGGCTGAGCAAACCCAGCTTTCGTGCTACACGCCCTGAATGCAGGTCGAGGGGGCAATACAGGTCGGCCTGGTCAATGCCTTTCCAGAGGCCAAAGTCCACCCCTGCATTATCCTGCCTGACCATCCACCTTAAATACATATTCAGGCGTTTCGCTGCGGCCCCTGAATCGGGATTGCTGACGTGCTTAAGGGTACGTGGCGGAAAGGGAATGCTGAAAAAAGTGTTTCTGAAGCCTGTAATGGCATCCTTCATTTGGCCGTTTTGCCGGTAAGGTTTGGTGAAACAGGCCTCCAGTCCCCCGTGCTCCTGGTAAATATTCTTCAGGGAATAGAGGAAAAACTCCAGATCAGTAAAGCAGAAGGTACGGTGCACAAATCTGGCAAAAGGCATAAGATCTTTTTCTGAGAAGTGAAGAATGAATTCAGCAGGCTGCCAGTCCATCCACTCCATGAGCCGCAGCCCGCTTGCAATGATGGTTGGGCGTTGCCCCCAGGCAAGGGTGGCTACCAGGAGCCCTGATATTTCAATATCCTCTTTGCGGATGAAACGATGGGGAACAGAAACGGGATCCGTTTTAATAAAGGAAGGGCAATTGTATTGGGCTGCCTTGGCATCAAGCCGTGCTTTAATATCCTCAGAGAATCTTTTGTGCATAGCGGAAGCAAAGATAACCAAAAGCAGAGGGCCGACAGGCTAAGAACTCCTGGTTTTACGTTACTTTTAGAGTAAATAATTTTGTAGATTTGTTTTAACTGAACCCAATTCATATGGACGATCAAAAATTTTTACCGGAAGCCATTTCCCTGGCAGCAGAGAATGCCCGGAAAGGCGGAGGGCCTTTTGGTGCCCTGATCGTAAAAAATGGGAAAGTCGTTGGTAAGGGGATTAACAGGGTATTAGATACCGGAGATCCGACAGCACACGCCGAGGTGGTAGCCATCAGGGATGCGTGCAAAAACATTGGGGATTTCAGGCTGGATGGCTGCGTAATTTACACCAGTTGCGAGCCCTGCCCGATGTGCCTGGGGGCTATTTACTGGGCGCATCTCGATCGCATCGTCTTTGCCGCCACGAAGGACGATGCCTCCCGTTGTGGCTTTGACGACTCCTTCATCTATAAAGAAATGGCCCTCCCCTTTGATCAACGATCCATCCCGGTAAAACGAGTAGAGGTAAAAAATGCGCTGGAACCTTTTGAGCAATGGACCAGGCTTGACAATAAAACACAATACTGATGGAACACTGGATCAAGCAAATTGTCGATGCGCGGAAACAACAGCGGCCATTTTCACTTTGCACCCTGACACGGGTAGAGGGTTCGTTTGGCCGTTCCCCTGGCGCCCGTATGCTGGTATTTGAAGATAGCAGCCTGCAAGGTACCATTGGCGGAGGGCCAGTGGAGGCTGAGGTCATTGCCAGGGCAAGAAAACTTCTTAAAGAAGGAAATAGCGGAACCCTTGAAACCCATAACCCTGAGACGGGTGCCAAAGTGTGGTTTTTCATTGAAAGCTTCCTGCCTGAAGCTGAGTTGGTGATCTTTGGCGCAGGACACGTAGCCAGGGCTCTGGTTTATTTTGCAAAGAAACTTGAGTTTCGCATCATAGTAGTAGATGAAAGGGATGATATATTTAACGACCCTGTCTTTGAAGACGTCATAACAAAAAGGATATCTCACAAGGAATTTCTCGAAGACTTTGAACCTACTGAAAGGCATTTCCTGGTTCTCTGCTCCCACCGCCACGAATATGACTATGAAATATTGGGGAAGGTGCTCCGCAAGCAATGGGCATACCTGGGAATGATCGGGAACAAGCAAAAAATTGCGGAAGCAAAAGCTTTTCTGGTGGAGAAAGGCCTTTATGATGAAACAGCCTTTTTAAAAGTGGATACTCCCATTGGCATACCTTTGCCAGGCAAGACACCTGAAATCATCGGATTGTCGATTGCCACCAAACTGATCATGGAAAGAAAATCTGTTTGAGGGTCGTTTCCAAATGCCTTGAATTTTCTTAACTTTGATAAAGGAGATGAGGTTTCCCAACAGAAATTTGTCAATTTTTTATGCACGATATAGAACCTTTTTATTCCTGGCGTAACCTGTATATCGCCTCTGAAGATGAACGCTCGCCATTCTTCGGACATGAAAACTTTGAAATTGAATTCACCCACGCTGTATATAATTACCTGATCCATCCTCAGTGGGATGAAATCGGATCAGCCACCCTTTTCATCAAAATTTTGTATGCCGATTACGAAGAGGGCTACTGCTTCATTGAGATGATCGGCGAATGGAACGATTGCCTGTATAATGACATCATGTACCTGAAGCGAAACATCGTTGAGCCGCTGGTGGATAATGGCATCAACAAGTTCATCCTCATTGGAGAAAACGTGCTGAACTTTCATTCATCGGACGACCTCTATTACCAGGAGTGGTTCGAAGACCTGGAGGACGGATGGATTGTAGCCCTTAACTTCAGGGATTTCGTGATCAGGGAGTTCGAAAATGCCAACATCGATTATTACATTGCCTTCGGAAAGCATTTCAACGATGTGGACTGGCGGAAGTATACCCCCATGGACCTTTTCCAGGTCATTGAAAGGGCAATGAGCAGAAGGCTAAACCCTTTTGAAGGCTAGGGTTTAAAGTTTCCTCAAGCGGTTGTTGAGCAAAGCCATGGTAGTGCTTTTCTCAGTAATTTGTTTGGCCAGTTGTTCCACCTTATCGTACAAGCGATCAAGATCAAGGGTGACAAGCTTACGGTTGTGTACCATGAGTTTGCCATCAACCAGAACGGTCTCCACATCCGATCCCCTGATGGAATAAACAATCAGTGAATAAATATTATAAACCGGGTGGGCATGTGGCTGGTCCATATCGAGGATAATGATATCGGCCCGCTTACCAGTTTCGAGTGAACCAATGAGATGTTCCATCCCCAGAACCCTTGCACCCCCCATTGTAGCCAGCCCGATTGCGGTTTGGGCATCAAGTACGGTAGGGTCGTTGCTGTTGAGCTTATGGATGAATGCAGCCGAACGAACCTCGTCAAAAAGGTCTAGGTCGTTGTTGCTGGCCACCCCGTCGGTACCAATGCCAACCTTCACCCCGGCTTTCAGAAATTCCGGCACAGGGGCCACACCGCTTGCGAGCTTCATATTGCACTGGGGGTTATGGGCTACCCCTACCCCTCTTTTGGCGAAAATCTCAATGTCCTCAGGTGTAACGTGCACACAATGGGCAGCCACAACATTAGGGCCAAGCACCCCGGCCTCATCTAGAAAACGTACCGGAGTCATCCCATATTCCTTTTGGATCATGTCGAACTCACCACGGGTTTCGGAAATGTGAATGTTAAAGGGAAGCTGGTATTTATCGGACAGATCCTTACCTTTCTTAATGACTTCCGGCGAAGTAGTATAAGGGGCATGCGCAGAAATGCCTATGGTGATCAGGGGATGGACATTCCATTTATTGATAAGCTTTTCAGTGACTGCAAGGGCATGTTCGGGCGAAGGGCTGTTGGGTACTGAAAAATCGATCAGGCTTTCGGTAAGTACCGCCCTGATACCCACTTGGTCAACAACGGTGGCCATCTCATCCACGTAATAATACATGTCGTTGAAAGTAGTCGTTCCGCTCAGGAGCATTTCGGCAATGGCCAGTCGGGTACCTGTACGCACATTTTCGGGATTTACAAACTCTGCCTCGATGGGAAAGATGTGATCATAGAGCCATTCCTTCAGGTGGAGGTCATCTGCATAACCCCTGAAGATGGTCATGGGCGAATGGGTGTGGGTATTGATCAGGCCAGGCATCACAAGCTTTCCAGTGGCATCGATGACCTGAGTAGCTTCGTATGTATTTTGAAGTTCAGCAGTAGTTCCCAGGGCTACAATCTCTCCGTCCTTCACCGCCAGCGCACCACCGTCCAGGATGCGGTATTTCGCATCCATGGTGACGATGAGGCCGTTGATGATAAGAAAATCGGCGTGGACCTTCGTGTTTGAATTGTTGCCTGCTGAATCACTTTTGGTTGTTGCCATTCCCAGAATTTTTGATAAAGATTTCGGTTGTATACTTACGTCCCGTAGATTTGATACCTGCATTAACAAGCAATGCAAGAAGAAAGTTCAGCCAGCACCCAAGGGTACAATCCAACAAATTTAATGGTTTTTGCTTAGCGATCTTTTTACTAATTTAGCAAACCTTCAAAACTTTCCATCCCATGTTTGAAAAGATTAAATCGACAGCGCAATTTTTAAAGGACCAAACGAATTTCAGCCCTGAGATAGGTATTATTCTGGGTTCCGGTCTTGGTGGCCTGGTAAAGTCCATCGATGTGAAGCACACCTTCGATTACAGTGAGGTTCCAAACTTTCCTGTTTCGACAGTGGAAGGCCACGATGGCAAGCTGATCTTCGGCGTCCTGGGAGGCAAGAACGTAATGGCTATGCAGGGGCGCTTTCATTATTATGAAGGATATCCCATGCAACAGGTCACCTTCCCGGTAAGGGTAATGAAGCTGATGGGCGTCAACACCCTGTTTCTTTCCAATGCTGCCGGAGGGCTAAACCCGGCCTTTGAGGTGGGCGACCTGATGATCATCCGCGACCACATCAATCTGTTCCCCGAAAATCCCCTTCGCGGGAAGAACATCGATGAACTGGGTACCCGTTTCCCGGAGATGAGCCAGACCTATAATCCCGCACTGATTGCCCGGGCAAAGAAGATCGCCCGCGATCACAAGATCAAGTTCCAGTCGGGCGTTTACATCGGCAGCCCCGGCCCTACCCTGGAGACCCCCGCCGAATACAACATGTTCAGGCTCCTTGGGGCAGACTCTACAGGGATGTCAACTGTTCCCGAGGTCATCGTTGCGCGGCACGCCGGGATGGAGTGCTTTGGCATTTCAATCATCACCAACCTGGCCAAGCCTGCCGATACCGATAAACCTACCAGCCACGAAGAAGTGCAAAACGTTGCACAGATCGCCGAGCAGAACATGACCCTGATCTTCACCGAAATGATAAAAAGCCTGTAAAACAGCCTTTCTGAACGAACTTAAAAATAGCCGGCCTTCCGAAGCTTTCACAGAAAGTTGCGGAGGGCCGGCCTGCTTTTAATCGTCAAAAAGCTTGCCCGTTTTTCCCTGGGAGGGGTTTTGTTTTTTCAGCTTGCTCTTGATGGATTCCACTTCCTTTTTCAACTGAGAGAACTGGTTGGAAAGCTGATCAACGGGCGAGTTAGCCTCAGGGATCTGGCTGCTGATGAAGTTGACGAACTTCCACACCTCGCGGATGTCGTTCACGTGAACCTCGTAGGGTTCATAGATGGGGTTCAGTGAATGCAGCCGCAACTTTCCTTCGGTTTTAATGAGGTTTTCCACCACCTTAAACACCACCCCATCGTTGAGGGTATGGATGACATAGGCGTGGCGGTCGCGGATAAGGTTCCAGTTCTGCACGAACTCACAGGTGACCCACGACCCTTCGGGGATGGGCAGCATGCTGTCGCCCGAGATCTGGAAGGAGCGATACTTTTTTTGCTTCGACAGGAAAGGCATCTGGAAGGTGGGCAGCACCTTGATGAACTCGGGATCGGCAAAGCCGGTGCGATAACCCGCCTTGGCCTTCTCCGACACCATTTCGATGTTCTCTTCGTTGTGATTATCGATGGTGGTAGCCAGTACACGCAGCTTGCTGCCCGTAACAAAGATATCGTAACCACGCTCGAGCTGAGAGAGCTGGCTCTCGCTCAACTGCGAGAGATCCACTTTTACCAGGGTGTCAATGGACACATTATAATACTTCGAGAAGGCCACCAGGGCCTCGAGGCCGGGCTGGGCTACCCCGTTCTCATAGCCGCTCAGGGTGGGGCGCTTCATCTCAAGCAGAAAGGCCACATCGTCCTGGGTACGGCCCCGGCGCTTGCGCAATAATTTAATGTTTGATCCAAAAAAGCTCATGGTTGTGTGTTTTTATATTGCCGGGCCAACGCCCGCTGAATGATCCTTGGTTGCAATCACATCTGAAAGTTCCTGTACGACCGTTTATCACCCCCGGACTTAAGTCCTGCACTGAAAAAATAAGCGCCAGATCTTTTCTTTTTGCCTGCTATTTGATTATATTATAATCAGTATTTTGATCATTTACTAATCAAAGTTAAAACATTTTTTGTAACTGCAAGCATTTTAGTACAATTTTTTTATGGATACCACATCGCGCACCATAGCCCATCTCGATCAGGACACTTTCTTTGTGTCGGTAGAGCGCCTGCACAACAGCAGCCTCACAGGCAAGCCCGTGATCATTGGCGGCATGGGCGACCGGGGGGTGGTGGCAAGCTGCAGCTATGAGGCACGGCAATTCGGGGTGCATTCGGCTATGCCCATGAAGCTGGCCCGCAACCTTTGCAACGATGCCATCTTCATCCGCGGCGACCTGGAGAGCTACAGCAAATACTCGAACATCATTACCCAGATCATCGCCGAGCGGGCACCTGTATTCGAGAAGGCCTCCATCGACGAGCATTACCTGGATATCACGGGCATGGACCGCTTCTTCGGTTGCTACAAATGGGCTTCAGAACTGCGGCATACCATCATCAAAGAAACGGGCCTGCCAATCTCCATGGGCCTTTCGATGAACAAGACCGTGTCGAAGATCGCCACGGGCGAAGCCAAACCCAACGGGCAGATCCAGGTGGAGCAGCCCCTGGTGCATTCTTTTCTTGACCCCCTGTCGATCCGCAAGATTCCGATGATCGGTTCGAAGACCTATTACACCCTGCGCACCATGGGCATTGCCACCATAGGCACCCTGAGCCGTATCCCAGCCGAAGTGATGGAAAACATGATGGGCAAGAACGGCAAGCTAATCTGGCAGCGCGCCAATGGCATCGATAACAGTCCAGTACAGTCGTGGAGTGAACGCAAGTCTATCGGCACCGAGACCACCTTTGAAACGGATACCATCGACATTGCCTATATCAACGACTTGCTGGTGCGTATGTGTGAGCAGCAGGCCTTCAGGCTACGCAAGAAACAGCAGCTCACCGGCTGCGTAACGGTAAAGATACGCTACGCCAACTTCGATACTCATACCCTGCAACAAACCGTGCCCTACACCTCCTTCGACCACATCCTCATCCCCGTGTGCAAGGAGCTGTTCCGCAGGCTCTACACCCGCCGTATGCTCATACGCCTGGTGGGGGTGCAGTTCACCCGCCTGGTACGCGGCGTACAGCAGCTCAACATGTTCGAGGAAACCCCCGAACTGATCAGCCTCTACCAGGCCATCGACCGCATGCGCCGCAAACACGGCGAAGGAGCTGTACACCGCGGGGTGGCGATGACTCCTGGATAAGGTAGGACGTTTGGAGTTAGGGGTTCAAGGTTCAAAGTTTAAAGTTCAAGATTCAAGGTTGATTGTACGCCACCATCCACCATATCCTCTACCCCTTGCCCTTGACTCCATGCCCCACGCCTTTTACTCGGTGCCCTTTGCTCCATGCCCCATGCCCTTGGCACTTTACTTTAATCAGCGTAATCCGTAAAAATCCGCATAATCTGTTTATGTACCTCAACTGCCACACATATTACAGCCTCCGCTATGGCACCATAAGCCCGGAAACACTGGTAGAGCTGGCCGGCAAGATGGGTGTTGAGCGGATGGCCCTGACCGACATCAACAATGCTACGGCCATGCCCGACTTTGTGAAGCTCTGCAAAGAACAGGGCATTGCGCCAGTGGCCGGGATGGAGTTCCGCAAGGGTGATCACTTGCTTTATGTGGTGCTGGCACGCGATTCCGAAGGTTTCCGACGCATCAACGCCTTCCTCAGCAACCACAACATCAGCCACTCGGCTTTTCCTTCACGCTACCCGGTGTGCGAACATACCTTTGTCATTTACCCTTTCGGGGAAAAGACCCCATTGCCTGCGGGCAAACACGAGTACATCGGCCTGCGGTCGCATGACCTCACCCGCCTCTCCACCTCTTCCCTGCGGCATCACACCGAAAAGCTGGTGGCCCTGCAGGCGGTTACATTCCTTTCAGAAAAAGAATATGAGTTGCACCGCCACCTGCGCGCCATCGATCACAACCTGGTGATCAGCCTGCTGCAGCCACGGCAAATAGGCCATCCGGAAGAGACCTTCCCCTCCCCTGAGGCACTTTGCCAGCGCTTTGAAAACTTCCCGCAACTCATCATCAATGCCGAGAAGCTCCTCGGGCAGTGTCATATGGACTTTGACTTCCGGGCACCCAAAAACAAGAAGACCTTCACCGGCCACCCAACCGATGACCGTGCCCTGCTCACCAAGCTGGCGATGGACGGGATGGAATACCGCTACGGGAAGAAAAATAAGGAAGCCCTGAGGCGGGTACAGCACGAACTGGAGGTCATCGACAAGCTGGGCTTCTCGTCCTACTTCCTCATCACCTGGGACATCATCCGCTATTCGATGTCACGCGGCTTTTACCACGTGGGACGGGGCAGCGGAGCCAACAGCATTGTGGCTTATTGCCTGCGCATCACCGATGTGGATCCCATAGAACTCGATCTCTATTTTGAGCGTTTCATAAACCCCAAGCGCTCCTCGCCTCCCGATTTCGACATTGACTACTCGTGGAAGGAACGCGACCAGGTGCTCGACTACATCTTCAAGCGCTATGGTCACGAGCATACCGCCCTGTTGGGCACCATCACCACCTTTCGCGACCGCAGCATGATTCGTGAACTAGGCAAGGTGCTCGGGTTACCCAAGGCCGAAATCGATGTGCTGGTGTCGAACCACGAGGCGCGAAGCGAGCCTGACGCTGTGGGGGCCCGCATCTTTGAAATGGCCGAACAGCTGGCCGACTTTCCCAATATGCGCAGCATACACGCTGGGGGGGTGCTTATCTCCGAGGAGCCCATCTGCTGTTACTCAGCCCTCGATATGCCCCCAAAAGGCTTGCCCACCGTACAGTGGGATATGTATACGGCCGAAGATCTCGCCTTTGAGAAAATCGATATCCTGAGCCAGCGCGGCATCGGCCACATCAACGAATGCGCCCAAATCGTTAGAAAGAACCACGGCGTCAGCGTGGACGTGCACCAGGTGGAACAGTTTAAAAAGGATGAGAAGGTCAAGGCCCTGTTGCGATCGGGCGAGACCACGGGCTGCTTCTATGTAGAGAGCCCTGCCATGCGTGGCCTGCTCACGAAGCTGCGTTGCGACAACTACATCAGCCTGGTGGCCGCCAGCTCCATCATCCGTCCGGGGGTGGCCCGCTCAGGGATGATGCGCGAGTATATCCAGCGCTTCCATAACCCCAATGGCTTTCAGTATCTCCATCCCGTAATGGAACAGCAGTTGAAGGAAACCTACGGGGTGATGGTTTACCAGGAGGATGTGATCAAGGTCTGCCACCACTTTGCCGGACTTGACCTGGCGGATGCCGATGTGTTGCGGCGGGCCATGAGCGGAAAGTATCGCTCGAAGAAGGAGATGCAGCGCATCGTCGATCGTTTTTTCGAGAACTGCCGTGCCAGGGGTTATCCCGAAAGCCTCACACAAGAGGTGTGGCGTCAGATCGAGTCCTTTGCAGGCTATTCCTTTTCGAAGGCACACTCAGCTTCTTTTGCGGTGGAGAGCTATCAAAGCCTTTACCTGAAAGCCTATTACCCAAGGGAATTCATGACCGCCGTCATCAACAACTTTGGCGGATTCTACCAGAGCCCCGTCTATTTCAACGAGGCTAAACGCAACGGGGCCAGCATCGAGCTGCCCTGCGTGAACCACAGCAACTACACCACCACTATTTACGGGAAGGACATTTACATCGGCTTTGTACACATCCAGAACCTCGAATATAAGGTGGCCCAACTCATCAGCGCAGAGCGCGATGCAGGCGGGCCCTACCTGGGGCTGGAGGACTTTGCCCGCCGCACAGGCTGCGGACTCGAACAGCTTATCCTGCTGATTCGCGTCAACGCCTTCCGTTTCACGGGCATTGCCAAGGCGCAGCTGATGTGGAAAGCCCACCTGCTGGCTGGCAAAAAGCCTGCCCCGGGTCCGATGCTCTTCACGGCACAGGAAAAGGCCTTTCATTTCCCTGCACCCGAGACCGACCCCGTTCAGGATGCCTACGATGAGATGGAGCTGCTGGGTTTCACCGTATCGATGAGCCCCTTCGACCTGGTGAAGAGTGACTTCCGTGGCGAGGTAATGGCCAACGAGATGCTGCAGCAGCTGGGGCGCAAGGTGCGTATGGTCGGCTGGCTGGTCACCATCAAATACGTGCGCACCGTAAAACGTGAGATGATGCATTTCGGCTGCTTCCTCGATGTGCAGGGCAACTTCTTCGATACGGTGCATTTCCCTGCGACCTCAAAAGCCTGGCCCTTCCGGGGAAACGGCATTTATCTGCTGTTGGGCACCATCACCGAAGAGTTTGGCTATCCCTCGCTGACCGTAGAGAAAATGGCCCGCCTGCCGATGAAACCAGACCCAAGAGGATAAAGAAAAATCAAGGGTTAGAAGGAAGAAAATATGGGAAGTCCAAAAACCTGTTCCCAAAAATCTTCTTTTATACTATCTTCGCAAAAACAAGTTATTATGAAAAGCCTAAGAGGATTTATCATTTTCAGTATTGTATTGCTAAGCATTATATCCTGCCAGCAGGAGCCCGGAAATTTGAATTCCCTGAAGGAAAGAATGATGGCCAATGGTTATGCCGGAGAGTATTGGCAACCCAACAGCAAACTGGAGAGAATGGCCCTGACCCTGATCGGGGTAGATGACTTGCTGGTTTACAATGACGACTACCTAAATGCTTTTGTATTCAAGATAAAAGAAGGAAAAGATCCCGAAAAAGCGCTCGCTGAGCTGGAGTCCTATGTCAGGGAGCAAGTCACTTTTAATGTGGAAAACGGAGACCAGTCGAAAGAGGTAACCTGGCAGCAAATCAAGGACGACGCCAAGATTCGCGGGCAATACCTGTTGCTTTGGTTTGGAGAGAATGAAGAGGACTTGCTGAGAGTATTCCGGTTCTTTTAATCTAAAAAATAATCCATCCGGGATTCTTTCGCCTTAGTTTTCCAGGGGGACCCTTTTCATAATACTTACTTCCTTCTCAAAACCACTCAGAAAATCAACCTGGTAAGAATACAACCGGGAACCAAACGCCATTCTCCATCGGGAGGAATTTCAGATAAAAGTCACTGCTGGGTTTTGATTCCATCTTCCAAAGAAAAATCCAAAACTTCCCCCTGAAATACAATTTATCATCTCTGATACCAATCAAAAAGCAGCAAAGGCCAATACCCTGTTTGAACCCTTAAAGGTCCAGACCAGGGTCATGGTTAATACGGAGTTAAAACGGAGTTTATACGGTTTAAACCGTATAAACCACGAGCGTGGTATGAGTATGGAAAGACTCGTTTCCAAACCAAGTCCTTGGCCAGATCAGAAATGATAGCAGAAAAAACAAGGAAAATTTAACAAGGAGTTTTGGGTTCTGCCAATTTGGGCAAAAAAAAAGAGGCTGTCTCCTTTTTTCGAGACAGCCTCTTTATTATTTTCAGGCTTGCGCTGTTGGCCCGCCCAGGTTCAGGGGTAATCCAGGCACATCAACATCCTTGATGGGTCCATGGACAGATTCAAACTTCCCAATATTCTCCTTCAGCGCCTTTAAAAGCCGCTTGGCGTGCTGGGGTGTAAGAATGATCCTTGATTTCACTTTGGCTTTGGGCAGACCAGGCATAAGTCTGACGAAATCGACCACAAACTCAGAGTGTGAATGGGTAATTACGGCCAGATTAGAATATACACCTTCTCCAACATCCTCTCCCAATTCAATGTTAATCTGGTTTTCAGGTTTTTTTTGTTCAGACATCACTTGCCTTTCTTTTTAGGGTTAATAATCAGTTTTACTCGACCTCTTCAACTTTTCGCTTGGAGGCCATTAACAAATTGTATTCTTCCATTGAACCAACAATGATGTTCTCATACTCCCTGAGGCCAGTGCCGGCAGGGATAAGATGACCAACGATCACATTCTCCTTCAGGCCTGCAAGATCGTCTATTTTAGCGTTGACAGCGGCATCTGTAAGGACTTTGGTGGTTTCCTGGAATGAAGCGGCAGAGATAAAGCTCTTGGTCTGCAGTGAAGCCTTGGTGATACCCTGCAACTGCTGGCGGGCAGTGGCCCCCCTTGCATCACGGGCAACCACAACAGCTTTGTCTTTCCGCTTGAGCAATGAATTTTCATCACGTAACTTCCTGGCAGTAATGATCTGGCCGGGCTTCATCACAGAGTCACCCGGATCTTCGACAACCTTCTTACCGAAGATATTGTCATTTTCTTCCATGAACTCAATCTTGTTCACGATTTCATTTTCGAGGAAACGGGTATCGCCCGGATCATCAATGGTTACCTTACGCATCATCTGGCGAACAATCACTTCAAAGTGCTTGTCGTTGATTTTCACACCCTGCATTCGGTAAACTTCCTGCACCTCGTTCACGATATATTCCTGAACTGCGGTGGGGCCTTTGATGGCGAGGATGTCGGCCGGGGTTATCGGTCCATCAGATAAGGGGGTCCCTGCCTTGACAAAGTCATTCTCCTGGGCAAGAATCTGCTTGGAGAGCGGAACAAGATAACGTTTCTCGTCACCAGTCTTTGAGGTAATGATCACCTCGCGGTTACCACGCTTAATTTTCTTTCCAAAGGAAACAACGCCATCGATCTCAGCCACCACAGCAGGATCGCTGGGGTTACGGGCTTCGAACAATTCGGTGATTCTGGGCAAACCACCGGTGATGTCACCTGATTTACCCACGGCCCTCGGGATCTTGGCAATGATCTTACCAGACACGATCTCCTGATCTTCGGAAATTACAATGTGCGCTCCCACCGGCATATCATAGTTGCGAAGGATTTCGCCATCCTTGTCAACGATGCTGATGGAGGGGTTTTTGGTCCGGTCTTTGCTTTCAACGATCACCTTTTCGTAATACCCGGTCTGTTCATCAGAATCGGTACGATAAGTAACCCCTTCCTGCATCTGATTGAAGACCACCTTCCCTGCCATATCGGAGATAATCACAGCGTTGTAAGGATCCCATTCGCAAATCAGGTCACCGCTTTCCACTTCTTGTCCGGCCTGGAAGTACAGGTTGGCGCCATAAGGAATGTTTTGACTGGTCAACACCATACGGGTATTCTTGTCAACAATCCGCATTTCAGCTGAACGTCCAATGACCACATGATAGGATTTGCCTTCGATATTGGTAAAGGGTACGCTGCGAAGTTCATCGATCTCCAATAACCCGCCATATTTGGCATTGATCTTGGAGGCGGTGGCCAGGCCACCTGCAACACCACCCACGTGGAAGGTACGCAGGGTTAGCTGTGTACCGGGTTCACCAATGGATTGTGCAGCAATTACACCGATAGCTTCGCCTTTTTGTACCATACGTCCTGTTGCCAGGTTACGGCCATAACATTTAGCGCAAACACCGAGTTTTGACTCACAAGTGAGCACGGAACGGATTTCGACGGCTTCAATTGGTGAGTCTTCAATAACCTGGGCAATTTCTTCGGTGAGTTCTTCACCTGCATTTACGATTAATTCACCCGTTGTGGGATGATAGATATCGTGCAGGGTTGTACGTCCAAGAATACGGTCGTAAAGAGGCTCAACGGTTTCTTCATTGTTTTTCAGGGCGGTAGCCGTTAACCCACGGAGGGTTCCACAGTCAGGTTCGGTCACAATAACGTCCTGGGAAACATCCACAAGCCTACGGGTTAGGTAACCAGCATCAGCAGTTTTAAGAGCAGTATCAGCAAGACCTTTACGGGCACCGTGGGTCGAGATAAAGTACTCAAGAACGGACAGCCCTTCCTTAAAGTTGGAAAGAATGGGGTTTTCAATGATCTCTCCGCCCTTTGCACCTGATTTCTGAGGTTTGGCCATAAGACCCCTCATCCCTGAAAGCTGACGAATCTGTTCCTTGGAACCCCTTGCACCGGAGTCAAGCATCATATAAACAGGATTAAAACCCTGGTTATCGGCAGTGGTCTTCTCGATCAAAACCTTGGTAAGCTTGGCATTTGTATGAGTCCAGATGTCGATGATCTGGTTGTATCGTTCGTTGTTGGTAATAAAGCCCATGCTGTAATTAGCACGAACCTCTTCTACCTGCTCATTGGCCTGATCGATAAGGATCTGTTTTTCTCCAGGAACAAGAATATCCCCAAGGTTAAATGAAAGACCACCCCTGAAGGCCATATTGAAGCCGAGGTCCTTAATATCATCAAGGAATTGAGAAGTACGCGAAATTCCTGTAACCTTCATAATTGACCCGATGATATCACGGAGTGCTTTTTTGGTAAGCAGTTGGTTAATAAAACCATATTCCTCAGGGATCACTTGGTTGAAGAGAACACGGCCCACGGTGGTTTCCACCAGGCGCTCAACCAGTTGACCTTCTTCAAGGACGGGAACACGAACCTTAATAATGGCGTGCAAATCAGCAGCGCCTTCATTGTAGGCGATAATCACCTCTTCGGGTCCATAGAAAACAAGGCCTTCCCCTTTAACAGGATGCTCAGCAATGCTCTTGCGCGCCTTGGTCATGTAATAAAGACCAAGTACCATATCCTGTGAAGGCACCGCAATGGGGGCACCATTAGCCGGATTCAAAATGTTGTGAGAAGCAAGCATCAGCATTTGGGCTTCGAGGATGGCCGCGTTGCCTAACGGCACATGAACAGCCATCTGGTCACCGTCGAAGTCAGCGTTGAAAGCGGTACAAACCAGGGGATGCAGCTGAATAGCCTTACCTTCAATCAATTTGGGCTGGAAAGCCTGAATCCCCAAGCGGTGGAGGGTGGGTGCACGGTTAAGTAATACCGGGTGTCCTTTTAAGACATTTTCCAGGATATCCCATACAACCGGATCCTTGCGGTCAACAATTTTCTTGGCAGATTTTACGGTCTTTACAATGCCCCTTTCCAGCATCTTACGGATGATGAAAGGCTTAAAGAGTTCAGATGCCATTTCTTTGGGAAGGCCGCATTCGTGCAGTTTCAGTTCAGGGCCAACCACGATAACGGAACGTGCAGAATAGTCAACACGCTTACCCAAAAGGTTTTGGCGGAATCGCCCCTGCTTGCCTTTAAGGCTATCGCTGAGCGACTTAAGCGGACGATTTGACTCCGTCTTGACAGCATTGGTTTTCCTTGAGTTGTCAAACAATGAGTCGACAGCTTCCTGAAGCATACGTTTCTCGTTGCGCAGGATCACGTCGGGAGCCTTGATCTCGATCAGGCGTTTAAGACGATTATTACGGATGATCACCCTACGATACAGGTCGTTAAGGTCGCTGGTGGCAAAACGACCGCCATCCAGAGGAACCAGGGGTCGAAGTTCCGGAGGGATAACGGGAACAACGTCCACAATCATCCATTCCGGTTTGTTTTCAATGGTTTTTTGGGCTTCGCGGAAAGCTTCAACCACCTGAAGTCGCTTCAGGGCATCAGCCTTACGCTGCTGTGAGGTTTCCGTGTTTGCCTTGTGACGAAGATCGTAAGAAAGCTGATCCAAATCCAGACGGGTAAGGATGTCCTTGAGGGCTTCTGCACCCATCTTGGCAACAAACTTGTTTGGGTCATCGTCTTCAAGCATTTGGTTCTCACGCGGAAGTGATTCGAGGATATTAAAATATTCCTCTTCGGTAAGAAAATCAAGGAAACTAAGCTCATCAGCCTTAATACCGGGATTAACGACCACATACCTTTCGTAATAAATAATCTGGTCGAGTTTTTTAGAAGGTAATCCAAGCAGGTAGCCGATCTTATTGGGAAGTGAGCGGAAGAACCAAATGTGTGCCACGGGAACAACCAGTTTAATGTGTCCCATTCTTTCACGGCGCACTTTTTTCTCAGTAACTTCAACACCGCATCGGTCACAAACGATTCCCTTATAACGAATGCGTTTGTATTTTCCGCAATGACATTCCCAGTCTTTAACCGGACCAAAGATTCTCTCACAGAATAACCCGTCACGTTCAGGCTTATATGTTCGGTAGTTAATGGTTTCCGGCTTCAGCACTTCCCCGTGAGACCTTTCCAAAACCGACTCAGGTGAAGCCAGGCTAATGGTGATCTTCGAGAAATTGCTTTTTACGTTGGTTTCTTTTCTGAAAGCCATATAGGTTGATATTGTTAAAGAAGTTGAATATACAATTTTGTCGTTAGCAACAATTAGCAACCAAAACAACGTGCTAATGGAATATTCTGCCTGCAGATAGATTTGCTGCAGGCAGAATCGTGGGTTTAATCAAACCGGATATTGAGGCCAAGTCCCCTGAGTTCGTGAACCAAGACATTGAATGATTCAGGCACACCAGGAGTTGGCATATTTTCGCCTTTTACTATGGCTTCATAAGCCTTAGCCCGGCCAATTACATCATCGGATTTCACGGTCAGAATCTCCTGAAGGATATTGGCAGCACCAAATGCCTCAAGGGCCCAGACTTCCATCTCACCAAAACGCTGACCCCCAAACTGAGCTTTACCGCCCAGGGGTTGTTGTGTGATCAGCGAATAAGGACCGATAGAACGGGCATGCATTTTGTCGTCAACCATATGACCAAGCTTCAACATATAAATGATACCTACTGTTGCAGGCTGGTCAAATCGTTCACCGGTACCACCATCATACAGGTACACTTTCCCGTTTTCAGGTAATCCTGCCTTACGCATATACTCGTTAATCTCATCAATGGTGGCGCCGTCGAAAATGGGGCTGGAGAACTTCATATTCAGTTTTTCACCTGCCCAACCCAGCACGGTCTCATAAATCTGGCCCAGGTTCATACGCGAAGGCACACCCAAGGGGTTCAAAACAATATCGACCGGGGTTCCGTCTTCCAGGAATGGCATGTCTTCTTCACGGACAATTCGGGCAACAATACCCTTGTTTCCGTGTCGACCGGCCATCTTGTCACCCACTTTCAACTTACGCTTCTTCGCCAGATAGATCTTGGCAAGCTGAACAATCCCTGCTGGAAGTTCATCTCCAACAGTACTGGTAAATTTCTTCCGGTTATATGCGCCCAGGATATCCTTGAATTTAATGGAATAGTTGTGAAGCAATTCCTTAATGAGCAAGTTCCTCTCGCGATCGGTTGTCCAGTTATTGGGGTTAATGCTTGCATAATCAAGGTTGTGCAGGATCTTTTGTGTAAACTTAGTACCCTTGGCAACCACTACTTCCTTGAGGCTGTTCATGACGCCTTGGGAAGTTTTCCCGCTTACCAGCACAATAAGTTTATCAACCAGTTTTGCCCTAAGCTCGGTAACTTCGGCATTGAACTCATCATCCAGTTTCTCAAGGATTATCTTTTCCTTTGTCTTGGCTTTTCGATCCTTGAAAACACGGGAGAAGAGTTTTTTATCAACAACAACTCCTTTCGTTGATGGCGGTGCTTTCAGTGAAGCATCCTTCACATCGCCTGCCTTGTCACCAAAGATAGCCCGCAATAACTTCTCTTCGGGCGTAGGATCTGTTTCTCCTTTGGGCGTGATTTTCCCGATAAGGATATCGCCTTCGTTGACTTCGGCACCAATACGGATCAATCCATTTTCATCAAGATCCTTGATGGCTTCTGCACTGACGTTTGGAATATCACTAGTAAGTTCCTCAACTCCCCGCTTGGTGTCACGAACGTCGAGGGAGAACTCCTCAATATGAATAGAAGTAAAGATATCTTCCTTTACAACTTTTTCGGATATAACAATAGCATCCTCAAAGTTATAGCCTTTCCAGGGCATGAATGCCACTTTCAGGTTGCGGCCTAAAGCAAGTTCCCCATCCTTGGTAGCATATCCTTCGCACAGCAGCTGACCCTTGGTCACTTTTTGTCCCTTTCGTACAATAGGGCGAAGGTTAATGCAGGTACTTTGGTTGGTCTTGGCAAACTTGGTCAGCTTGTAGATTCTAACATCATCTTCAAAACTCACCAACTTCTCATCATCATTTCTTGAGTAGCGAATAATGATCTCATCAGCATCCACATATTCCACCAAACCTTCTCCTTCTGCATTAATCAGCACGCGGGAGTCAGTTGCCACCTTTTTTTCCAGACCAGTACCTACAATTGGAGATTCCGGATTAAGTAAGGGTACAGCCTGGCGCATCATGTTACTACCCATCAGGGCACGGTTGGCATCATCGTGCTCAAGGAAGGGGATCAGCGAAGCAGCAATGGAAGCAATCTGGTTAGGACCGACATCCATCAGGTCAATCTTTTCGGGCTCTACAATGGGATAATCGGCCTGGAAACGAACCTTAACAAGGTCTTCGACGAATTTCCCATCCTTTTTCAGAGAAACGTTTGCCTGGCTAATGATTTTGGTCTCCTCCTCTTCCGCCGAAAGATACATCGGCTCGCTCTTGAAGTCAACTTTACCTTCTTTGACCTCGAAATAGGGAGTCTCAATGAAACCTAAGTCATTGACCTTTGCGTAAACACAAAGCGAAGAAATCAGACCAATATTTGGGCCTTCGGGGGTTTCAATCGTACAAAGTCTGCCATAGTGCGTAAAGTGAACGTCGCGCACTTCAAAACCAGCCCTTTCCCTGGACAAACCACCAGGACCAAGTGCTGACATCCTGCGTTTGTGCGTTAATTCAGCAAGCGGGTTGGTCTGATCCATAAACTGGCTTAGCTGGTTCGTCCCAAAGAAAGAATTGATAACCGATGAAAGGGTTTTCGCGTTGATCAGATCAGTTGGAGCAAATACTTCGTTATCGCGAACGTTCATGCGCTCGCGAATGGTGCGGGCCATACGGGCCAAACCTACACCAAACTGGGCATATAGCTGCTCACCAACAGTCCTTACACGACGGTTACTTAAGTGGTCAATGTCATCAACATCTGCCTTGGCATTAACCAGTTCAATGAGGTACTTCACAATAGAGATAATATCTTCCTTGGTAAGTACCCTTAAATCCATGGGGATTTCAAGATTGAGCTTCTTGTTGATCCTGTAACGGCCAACATCACCCAAGTCATAACGCTTATCGGAGAAGAAAAGCTTTTCGATCATGCCACGCGCGGTCTCATCATCCGGCGGATCAGCATTACGGAGCAAACGGTAAATAAATTCCACCGCATCTTTTTCCGAGTTGGTAGTGTCTTTTTGGAGGGTGTTATAAATCAGGGCATAATCGCTCAGGTTCAAATCCTCTTTGTGAAGGATAATGGTTTTTGCGCCTGATTCTACAATTAGGTCAATATGTTCATTCTCGAGGACGGTTTCACGGTCAATGATAACCTCATTTCGCTCAATGGAAACCACCTCTCCGGTATCTTCGTCAACAAAGTCTTCGACCCATGAACGCAATACCCGGGCGGCTAATTTACGCCCAACATATTTCTTCAGGCCGGTCTTGCTTACCTTTACTTCATCGGCCAGGTCAAAGATCTCAAGGATATCCTTATCACTTTCATAACCAATGGCCCTAAGCAAAGTGGTGACAGGCAGTTTCTTTTTCCTGTCAATGTAAGCATACATTACATTGTTAATATCGGTCGCAAACTCAATCCAGGATCCCTTAAAGGGAATGATCCTGGCACTGTAAAGTTGCGTACCATTGGCATGCAGGCTGGTTCCAAAAAACACCCCGGGAGAGCGGTGTAACTGTGACACCACTACACGCTCAGCACCATTGATCACAAAAGTACCACGGGGAGTCATGTAAGGAATCATCCCAAGGTAAACATCCTGGATTATGGTTTCAAAGTCTTCGTGTTCGGGGTCTGTACAATACAGCTTAAGTTTCGCTTTAAGCGGAACACTGTATGTCAGCCCGCGTTCGATACATTCCTGAATGGAATATTTCGGGGGATCAATAAAATAATCTAAGAATTCAAGTACAAAATTGTTTCGGGCGTCGGAAATGGGGAAATTCTCACTAAACACTTTAAAAAGGCCCTCATTCTTGCGATTTTCCGGAGTCGTCTCAAGCTGGAAAAAGTCCTGGAAGGACTTCAGCTGGACTTCAAGAAAGTCAGGGTAATCAAAATGAGTGGTTACTGAGGAAAAATTTACCCTCTCGACGGTTTTGATATTTGCTGCCAAGGTCTGAGGTGTTTGTAGTTACTAAATAAACTAAAAGAAGAAAAACAAATAAACAGCAATAAAGATTAGACTTCTACATCGATCGCGGGGATTCGGCAGAAGTCTAATCTTCAGATATTTACGAGAGCTTATTTTACTTCAACCTCTGCGCCGGCTTCTTCCAGTTGCTTTTTCAATGATTCTGCTTCATCTTTTGCAACACCTTCCTTAATCGCTTTAGGTGCTCCGTCTACCAGTTCTTTAGCTTCTTTCAATCCGAGGCTGGTGAGTTCTTTCACAAGCTTCACAACGGCCAGCTTAGAGGGGCCAGCAGCTTTCAGAATCACGTCAAACTGGGTCTGTTCTTCTGCAGCTTCGGCTGCCTCAGCACCAGCTGCGGCTGCCACAGCAACAGGAGCAGCGGCTGCAGGCTCAATGCCGTATTCTTCTTTCAAAATCTGTGCCAATTCATTAACCTCTTTTACCGTAAGATTAACTAATTGTTCTGCAAAAGCTTTCAAATCTGCCATTTTTATTTTTGTTTTAATTGGTTTTACTTTTGTGATTTTTTCATTCAAATGCTTAGCTTTCTTTTTCCGAAAGCGTTTTCAATACACCGGCAATGGTCGATCCACCCGATTGAAGGGCAGAGATCACATTCCGGGCAGGAGATTGCAGCAATCCAATAAGGTCGCCAATGAGTTCTTCTTTCGACTTGAGGTTTACCAGCGTTTCCAGCTGCTCTTCCCCAATAAAGATCGCTTCCTGAACATAGGCACCCTTTAGGATCGGCTTCGGACTGGTCTTGCGAAACTCTTTGATCAGGCGGGCAGGAACGTTGCCCGTATCTGAAAACATGATTGAGGTAGCCCCCTTCAACACGTCATACAACGCTTCGAAGTTTTTCTCACTGGCTTCCATGGCTTTGCGGAGCAAGGTGTTCTTTACCACCTGCAGCCCCACATTACGACGGAAACAAAGCCTCCTCAATTTATTGATGGTTTCTACATCCAGGCCAGAAGTGTCAGTCAGATACACTATATCGCCACCTTTTAACTTCTCGGTCAACGATTCGATAATCTGATATTTGTCTTCTCTTTTCATAAAGTGTCAGTATCTTTAAGGTGATGTGCCACCTATGTTTAATTGTTCACTGATTTGGTCTCAACCTGAATACCCGGGCTCATAGTACTTGACAAGAAGATGCTCTTCACGTAAGTACCCTTTGCAGCGGCAGGTTTTAACCTGATGATGGTCTGGATCAGTTCTTTGGCATTATCTACCAACTTCGGGGTGTCGAACGACACCTTGCCGATGGAGGCATGCACAATACCGTACTTATCCACTTTGAAGTCGATCTTACCGGCTTTCACCTCCTGGACGGCTTTGCCAATGTCCATGGTAACAGTACCGGCTTTGGGGTTGGGCATAAGGCCGCGGGGTCCGAGGATACGGCCCAGGGCACCTACTTTGGGCATAACATTGGGGGTAGTAATCACCACATCAACATCGGTCCAGCCTCCCTTGATCTTTTCAACATATTCATCCAGGCCAACGTAATCAGCTCCGGCTTCTTTAGCTTCGTCTTCCTTATCGGGGGTACATAATACAAGTACCCTGACGGTTTTTCCAGTCCCATGTGGCAGGGTTACAACGCCCCTGACCATCTGGTTGGCTTTTCGCGGGTCAACACCCAGCCTGATGTCAAGATCCACTGATGCATCAAACTTGGTGTAGGTGATCTTTTTTACGACTTCAGCCGCATCAGCCAATGAGAAAACCGCATCCTTATCAAACTTAGCTAAAGCTTCTTTTTGGTTTTTTGTTAATTTAGCCATTTTCAGATTCCGTTAAGCTTTAAGTTAATGAATACCCTTAAGTAAACTTGATGAGATCGATCACTTAGGCTTTTGCGCCCTTGATCCTGATACCCATGCTCCTTGCCGTACCGGCAACCATTTCCATGGCTGACTCAACGGTGAAACAGTTTAAGTCGGGCATTTTTGATTCTGCGATTTCCCGTACCTGTTCCCAAGTAATTGTGGCAACTTTGGTCCTGTTGGGCTCGGCTGAACCCGATTTGATCTTGGCTGCCTCACGCAGTTGCACTGCAACTGGTGGGGTCTTAGTTATGAAATCAAAGGACTTGTCCTTGTACACGGTGATAATGACAGGAATCACTTTCCCTGCTTTTTCCTGCGTACGGGCATTGAACTGCTTACAGAACTCCATGATATTCACCCCCTTGGCACCCAATGCAGGGCCCACAGGAGGTGAAGGGTTCGCAGCACCGCCTTTGATTTGCAGTTTTATTAAAGCACTAACTTCTTTTGCCATTTTTCGATTTTTTTTAACAAGTAAGGGGATCGAAATACATCATGCATGCTGATGTAAATGCGCGTAACAACACACCTACTCTTTCTCAACTTGCATGAAGCTCAGCTCTAGCGGAGTCTTTCGACCGAAGATTTTCACCATCACTTTCAGTTTCTTTTTCTCTTCGTTGATCTCTTCGATCACTCCGGTAAAGCTGTTGAACGGTCCGTCTGTCACTTTTACGGTTTCTCCCACAATAAACGGTACATTCAGTTCTTCTTCCTTGCCAGAAAGTTCGTCAACCTTTCCTAAGATGCGATTGACTTCTGAAGGACGAAGCGGGGCGGGTTCTGAACCAGAGCCTAAAAATCCCAATACCCCGGGAACGTTTCGTATAATATGAGGGATCTCCCCCATCAGAGCAGCTTCAATCAGAATGTATCCAGGAAAATAGTTGCGCTCAGCGCTCACTTTTTTCCCTTTACGGATCTGATAGACTTTCTCCTGGGGAATTAGTACTTGCGATACGTAATCCTGAAGACCAAGGCGCGAGATCTCACTTTCAATATACTGCTTGACTTTCTTCTCGCTACCACTAATAGCCCGGACCACATACCATTTTTTCACCTGGTCGCTCATACTCACGTAAAAACTTTAATCCTGGTCGTCTTTTTTGCCAATTGCTGAAAATCAGTAAAATATTAGAACTTTCGGCAAATCAGTCAACCAAATGATTATAAAAAGAGACGGTAGAATTGTTTCAGAATGGAGCTAAAGCTGGTATCCATCAAATAAACCACGATTGCGATTATGAGGGAAGCAATAGATACCACCACTGCGCTGTTCTGCAGTTCACTCCAAGTCGGCCACGAAACTTTATGGATGAGTTCATCGTAGGTCTCGCGCAAATAGGCTCTGATTTTCTTCATGTTTTTATTCGATTCTAATATTTAGCACGGGTGGAAGGACTCGAACCCTCAACCAATGGTTTTGGAGACCACTACTCTACCAATTGAGCTACACCCGTTTGTGCACAA
This sequence comes from Bacteroides sp., assembly GCA_036351255.1. Lineage (NCBI taxonomy): Bacteria > Pseudomonadati > Bacteroidota > Bacteroidia > Bacteroidales > Bacteroidaceae > Bacteroides > Bacteroides sp. The sequence goes on along the minus strand of JAZBOS010000109.1, from coordinate 73,587 downwards.
GGGAGCAGATGAAATCACCTGCTCCCCTTATGCAAGGCATTATGTTTATTCAATAATTTCAGTTACCTGACCGGCACCAACAGTCCGTCCACCTTCGCGGATTGCAAAACGCAGACCTTTGTCCATGGCCACTTCGCTGATCAGTTCTACCGTAATGGTGAGGTTATCACCAGGCATACACATTTCAACGCCTTCGGGCAGATAAATTTCTCCGGTAACGTCAGTAGTACGGAAGAAGAACTGGGGGCGGTACTTATTGTGGAATGGAGTGTGACGACCACCTTCTTCTTTCTTCAGTACATAGACCTCAGCCTTGAATTTTTTGTGCGGCTTCACTGAACCGGGCTTGCAAATAACCATACCACGGCTGATCTCATCCTTGTCAATACCACGAAGCAGCAGACCTACGTTGTCACCAGCTTCACCACGGTCCAGGATCTTGCGGAACATCTCAACACCGGTAACAACCGACTTGAGTTTTTCTGCACCCATACCAATAATATCAACAGGGTCACTGGAGTTAATAACACCAGTTTCAATCCTACCAGTTGCAACAGTACCACGACCAGTAATCGAGAACACGTCTTCAACGGGCATCAGGAAGTCCTTATCAACGGCGCGGAGGGGCAGCGGGATAAAGGTATCAACAGCTTCCATCAGTTCTTCAACCTTGGCAACCCATTTGGGTTCGTTGTTCAAACCGCCAAGAGCAGAACCACGGATCACGGGAATATTGTCACCGTCAAACTTATAGAAAGTAAGCAAATCACGAATTTCCATCTCAACCAGCTCCAGGAGTTCTTCGTCATCAACAAGGTCAACCTTGTTCATGAAAACCACAAGCTGGGGAACACCTACCTGACGGGCCAAAAGAATGTGCTCACGGGTCTGGGGCATAGGACCATCCGTTGCAGCAACGACCAGGATAGCACCGTCCATCTGGGCAGCACCGGTAACCATGTTCTTCACGTAGTCAGCGTGACCGGGGCAGTCAACGTGTGCATAGTGACGGCTCTCGGTCTGATACTCAACGTGCGCTGTATTGATAGTTATACCTCTTTCTTTTTCTTCAGGGGCGTTGTCAATCGAGTCAAACGAACGAATTTCCGAAAGACCTTTTGAAGCCAGGATCTGGGTAATCGCAGCGGTGAGCGTAGTCTTGCCATGGTCAACGTGACCAATGGTACCTATGTTCACGTGCGGTTTTGTGCGTTGGAATTTTTCTTTTGCCATATCTAACTGGGTGTTTAAGTTTTTAAAAAAAGGGATTCAACATTTTTTTCGTTTGAGCCGACGATGGGAATTGAACCCATGACCTCTTCCTTACCAAGGAAACGCTCTACCCCTGAGCTACGTCGGCTAAATCAATTTATTAGCCTCGAGCGGAAAACGGGACTCGAACCCGCCACCTACAGCTTGGAAGGCTGTCGCTCTACCAGATGAGCTATTTCCGCTTATTCCGTGGGGGGAGGAGGATTCGAACCTCCGAAGGCTGTGCCAACAGATTTACAGTCTGCCCCATTTGACCGCTCTGGAATCCCCCCAGAACATTGTGTTTTTTTTGAGCCGATGGAGGGATTCGAACCCCCGACCAGCTGATTACAAATCAGCTGCTCTGGCCAACTGAGCTACATCGGCAAACATTTTACGCCTTTCGTTGGCCCATTTTCCCATGGCCCTGCAATAAAAATGCAGACCTTGTTAAAAAGGTCTGCAAATGTACGAAAGATTTAAAAACTACCAAAAAGAAATAAACTTTTTTTTGAAAAAACCAATCCAGCATTTTAAATCCCACGAACCTTTCCCTTATGACGCTGAAGTTGCCGCCTTAACGCATCAACAGCATTATCGGTCGCCTCTTCAAATGTCTTGGCCTGTTTCTTGGAGAACAGATCATTGCCGGGAAGCATCACTTTCATTTCTACAATCTTGTTTTCATTGTTTTGCGCGGGGTCTAACCGAAGGGTCACATCGCAACCTAAAACCCCGTCAAAATGAGTGGTTAACTTCGACGTTTTGTCCCGGATAAATTCTTCCAATTTTACATCTGACTTAAAATGCAATGAACTGATGTTTACTTTCATAAAGGGTTCCTCCACTTTTACGCCTTTGGATGGGCTTGTTTATAAACATTCTTAATTTTCTCAATGCTGTTGTGCGTATAAACCTGGGTAGCCGATAAATTGGCATGCCCCAGAATCTCCTTAATGGCATTCAGGTCGGCTCCGTGGTCAAGCATATGCGTGGCAAAAGTGTGCCGGAGAACATGCGGGCTTTTCCGGCTTCGTGTCGTTACATTGCTAAGATAACGGTTTACCAGCCTGTAAACATACTTAGGGTATATTTTCTTCCCTCGATCCGTTAGGAAAATATGCGAATCTGCCATACCCCCAAACGTTTTTTCCTTTTCAAGACAATAGTCCTGATAATGATCTGCCACTTCTTGTATAACGGGAATAATACGTTGTTTTGCACGTTTACCCAAAACTTTAATGGTATTTTTTCCAGCATCAAAATCCCGATGCTGCAATCCGCATAATTCTGATAAACGCATCCCCGTAGTATATAGCAACTCAAGAATCAACCGGTCACGTATGCCCGCATATCCCGGCCTGAAAGCCGAATAATCGAGCAAACGATGCATTTCTTCTTCTTTGACAACTACCGGCAACACTTTGTTCTTTTTAACACTGCCAAGCTTTTCCATGGGATTCTCTTCCACCACCCCATGCTTCAAGGCAAACCTGAAAAACGACTTCAAAGAAGAAAGCTTTCGGTTGATGCTGCTGCGTGCCATCCCCTGTTGCATTGCCTGAGCTAGCCACGAGCGAACCATGGGCGCTTTAACATTCTCCAGGTAATCCAGCTCATACTGGTCCCTGAAATAATCTGAAAATTGCTGAAGGTCGGTGCCGTACGACACAATAGTGTGAGCCGAGTAACGTTTTTCACGTTCGAGGTACTGCAGGAATTTTTCAGTGCTCACGGCCATGATCGATCAAAACAAAAAAGAAGAAATCTTTGCTTAAAGTTATGCTAAAAAAGCAGCATAAGCAAAAATTTCTTCTAAAATTTCCTTAATCGAAAAACTACATCGAATCTTTCTGATCCTGTAATTTCTGAATATAGATGGCTTTCAAACGCTGCTCACGGTTCTTCACAGAGGGCTTGGTAAATTTCTGACGCTCCCTCAGTTCCCTAAGGATGCCAGTTTTCTCAAATTTACGCTTCAGCTTCTTTAAGACCCGGTCAATGTTTTCGCCTTCTTTTACAGGTACAATGATCATGCTTACCTCTTTCTTTATTACGTTGTTATTTTTCTTTCTGTAAAGTCTACCTCAAAAGGGAGTGCAAAGGTAAAAAAGAATTTTTACTTATCAAAATATCTTAATCATATTTTGTTTTTTCTTCTCAATCCCCTCACCCCTACCTTTATCTTTATAGGAAGTTTTTGACTAAAAAGCGCGTCATGTGTTCATACAAGTGCAGCCTGGTATTCCCCCCGGCAATGCCATGGTTGTGATTGGGATACACTGCAAGCTCAAAAGGTACATTGGCCTCAACCAAAACACTGGCCATCTCCATGGTATTCTGAAAATGCACATTGTCGTCAGCACTGCCATGAACCAACAGGTAATGCCCTTTGATATTATCCGCATGGAAAATAGGCGAATTGTCATCATATCCTTCCGGGTTCTCCTGAGGCAGCCTCATATAACGCTCGGTATATACTGAATCATAATAGCGCCAGTTGGTCACGGGTGCAACGGCAATGGCCCCTGCAAAATAATCTGCCCCTTTGGCAAGGCATAGCGATGAAAGGTAGCCCCCATAGCTCCAGCCAAAAATGCTGATGCGATCTTTGTCCACATAAGGCAAAGCTCCCAGGTATTTAGCTGCTTCTATCTGGTCAATGGTTTCGTATTTGCCCAGTTGCATATAGGTCATCTTCCTGAATGCTTCGCCCCGAGCTCCTGTGCCACGGTTGTCGACCGAAACAATAATAAACCCCATCTGGGTCAGCATCTGGTACCAAGCACCATTTGAAGCATCCCAGCGGTCAACAACCGTCTGGGATCCCGGGCCCCCGTATGCATACATAAAGACCGGGTATTCCTTTGTGGGGTCAAAGTCCTCCGGCTGCATCATCCAGCCATTCAATGAAACGCCTTCGCTCGTTTCAAAACTAAAAAAAGTCCTTTCCACAAAACGATGCTCATTCATTTTCTGCAATAGCTCACGATTATCCTCCAACACTTTGATCAGGCTCCCGTCGGCATAGTGAATACTGTAAACGGGGGGCGTATTCGCATTTGAAAAGTTGTTGATAAAATACCTGAACCCTTTACTGAAAGAAGGGCTGTGGGTCCCTTCGCCCTGGGTGAGTTGTTGCTTCCCCCGCCCGTTCAGTTTCACGCTGTAAAGGTGATTCCGAAGGGGTGATCTTTCATGGGAGGAGAAAAACACCAGACCCTGGTCTTCATCAATCCCAAAAAAACGCTGAACATCCCAGTCTCCATTGGTTAGCGCCCTTACCTCACGTCCCTGGAGGTCATACAGATACAAATGGTTGTATCCGCTCTTCTCGCTGCTGATTATAAAATGACGACCATCTTCCAGGAAGGTAAGGTCATCAGTCACCTCAATATAGTACAAGTTATTTTCCTCATACAAAACTTCCGAGGCACCGCTTCGGGCATCTGCCAGCAATAACTCCAACTGATTCTGATGGCGGTTCATGCGCATGACACAAAGCAGTTCCGGATTCTTGGTCCATTGGATGCGCGGAATATACTGGTCGGTTTCAGGGCCTGTATCAACCTTAGTGGCCCGGCCAGTGGTCACATCATATATGTGAATGCTAACCCGGCTATTCTCCTCGCCGGCTTTGGGATACTTAAAGCGGTAATCCTCCGGGTACAGGCTCCCGTATAAAATCATATTGAACTCTTTCACCCGGCTTTCATCAAAGCGGTAAAAAGCAAGCTTCTGACCATCAGGCGACCAATGAAATCCCTTGGTCAAACCGAACTCTTCCTCATAAACCCAGTCCGCAGACCCATTGATAATAAAGTTATGCAAGCCATCGCTGGTCACGGCTGTTTCAACATCCTTGTCCAAATCCTTAATAAACAAATTATTCTCCCGTACAAAAGCAACCTTACGTCCATCAGGTGAAAATGCAGGCAAGCTAAGACGGGTGCCCTCTGAGAGTGGCTTCAGGGTTTCGGATTCCGTATCCCACACAAAATACTCGGCAATGTAAGAGTGCCGGTATATGGCCTCCCGGTTGGTTCCTATCAACAGGGTCGTCTCATCGGGGCTGAAAATATACTCACTGATTCGTAACCCTTTCCCCTGATCATTGGTCAGGATACCTTCAGTCGAAAAAGCGGTATGCTGTTTCTCCCCACTCTCATAAGAATAGATGTTAATATCGGTTTGATTCTCCACGATGGAATATTGCAGCCCATCATTCATCGACTGTCCCAAGCGAATGCTCTTGGAAGCAAAATAACGGTCCTTCCATATCTGCTCCAATGTTATCGAAGGCTCCGCAGCCTGAAGAATGCCGAGAATAAGGAAAAAATAAAAGGTGGCCAGCAGCCGGGTCATTGCAAATTGATTATACTTCATGGCTGATCAAGATAGGATTGGTTAATGAATTTGGTGGCCACAAAAATATCAGTTTAAGAACTAAAACAAAACTTTCCTTTGATCCTTGTATAAAAAAAGAAAACAGAAAAAGGGCAAAGTGTCAAAAAAGTTTGCCGGGAAGCAAGCCAAAGGCCGAAAAACTGTTTACTTTAGCAGGGAGGAAATGTCGAAATCATTGCGATAAATGTGCAGCACCTCATCCATAATCAGGGTTTCCACTTTATCGATCTTATTGGAGGATGGGACATACCAGATTTCAGCAAAAAATTCGTGCAGTATATATAACTTAATATTGTAATAAAGGAATTGTCTGGACGAGATCTCACGACCCTGCTCCAGTAGAATGTATACTTTCTCCTTTAAGCTGGCTTTGTCAAATGCTGATTGATCCATGAAACCGAAATTTGAACCAAAAATATTTTTAATCTTATAAACAAAATGAAACATTTTCCAAATGCAGTCACCCTGATGAACCTGTTTTTGGGGGCTGTAGCCATGGTCCTGGCCATTTTGGGCCAACCACATTATGCCGCTGTCCTGATTGGCATCTGCGCTGTGCTCGATTTTGCTGACGGCCTGCTGGCCCGTATTCTCAACGCCAGGTCTGAACTGGGGCAGCAACTCGACAGCCTGGCCGATTTGGTGAGCTTTGGCATGGCTCCTGCAGGCATTTTGTTTCATTACCTCCAACAGGCGGTTCAAACTATTAACCCCCCAGCCCTGCAAAATGTTTTGCCTTTTGCCGCCTTTTTTCTAGCCGTTTTTGCTGGCCTGCGCCTGGCCATCTTTAACATCGACACCCGACAAACCAGTGGCTTCATTGGATTGCCCACCCCTGCCAATGCCGCTTTTTTCGCTTCAATGCCTTTCGTCTTGGCATTTGCCAATCGCCAGGGTATTATCTTACGTACCGTCGAAGCCATAACCCAGAGTTGGCCCTGGCTGCTAATCTTCCTGGCCCTGTTTTCATACCTGATGGTATCGCCCATTCCTATGTTCTCCTTAAAAATCAAAAATTTCCAATGGAAGGAGAACCGCGTCAGGTATATCTTTATCGGACTGATACTGCTCTCTCTGCTGATTTTCGGTCTCCAGGCCGTAGCCCTGATAGTAATTTTTTACCTAATTTTGTCGCTGTTATTTGCAGCCCAAACAAGATAACATAATCCCAATCCGCCAAAAAACCAATAACATGATATTCCGCGCCGAAATTAACGTAATGCCCCTGAAAGCCTTGCTCGACCCCCAGGGAAAAACCATCACCAAAAGCATGAAAAACCTGGGGCTTCCCGAAATCAACAATGTCAGGATGGGTAAGCATATCACCCTCGAAGTGGAGGCTGCTGATCACCAGGACGCACACCAAAAGGTGGAAACAGCATGCAAAAAACTCCTCGCCAATCCCATCATGGAATATTTTGAGTTTGAGTTGTTCGAGCAAGAGTAAAAGCATCCCGGGGCTCAAAAGTTTTTATCCCATGGCCGAATCACACCTCACAGGAAAACAGGGCGAAGCCATCGCCCTCAAGCACCTCCAGCAGAAAGGCTATGCCGTTCTTGAAACCAATTGGCAGGCAGGGCATAAGGAAATCGACATCATTGCCCGAAAAGATGACCTTTTGGTGATTGTGGAAGTTAAATCCCGCAAAACAGCATTTTTTGGCGAACCCGAAGAATTTGTCAGCCGCAGCAAACAAAAATTACTCATCGCTGCTGCCAACCAATACCTTGAAAAGAATGACCTGGATCTCGAAGTTCGCTTCGATATCATCAGCGTTTTATTCAAAGGCGAGAATTTCCAGGTCCACCACATTGAGGATGCCTTTTACCCCACCCTCTGATTACCAAACCACAAGCTTCAGATGCCCTGAATCCTGCATCAAACCTTATTACTGGCAATGAACAAAACATTGTTTAGAAAAGTTATATATACGCTATCTTAATTAAATTAAGACTAAATAAACTTGACAATTTAGAATAAACCAAATAAATTTGACTTCAATAATTTAATCCTCGTCTGAATTTATCAGACAAATAATATTAACCTTTAAAAATTCTTAAAATGGATCAAAACACACCAATGCAGGAAGTAACAAGAATGCCCTTGATTGGCGAAGTAGCCCCTTCATTCAAAGCCAAAACAACTCAGGGCGAAATTAATTTCCCCCAAGATTACAAAGGGAAATGGGTTATTCTTTTCAGCCATCCGGCCGACTTTACCCCGGTTTGCACCACCGAGTTCATGACCTTCGCAAGCATGCAGGAAGACTTCAAAAAACTCAACACCGAACTCATCGGCCTTTCGATCGACAGCATCTATGCTCACATTGCCTGGCTGCGCACCATCAAGGAAAAGATCGAATACAAAGGCATGAAGAACGTTGAGGTCCTCTTCCCCGTCATCGAGGACCTGAAAATGGAAGTGGCCAAGGCTTTTGGCATGCTTCAGCCCAGTGCCAGCACCACCCAGGCTGTCCGTGCCGTATTTATCATGGACCCCGAAGCCAAGGTGCGCGCCATCCTGTATTATCCCCTCTCAATGGGCCGCAACATGGACGAGATCAAGCGCATGATCATTGCCCTTCAGAAAGCCGACAAGGAACAAATTGCCACCCCCGCCAACTGGCAGCCCGGTGATGACGTGATCATCCCTACCCCGGGTTCCTGCGGCGCTGCCAAAGAACGCATGGAAAGCCAAGATGAGAATAAGTATTGCCTCGACTGGTTCCTCTGCTTCCGCAAAGAAAAATAATCCATCAGGATTTTATTATTGGAGGCCGTTTCCCGATCAAGAAACGGCCTCTTGTTTTTATTACCCGAAAGCCCTCCTTTAAAAAAATACCCGGCATCTTCTTTCCTATTGCCAAGGCCAGCAAGGAGGCTATGGCATTCCCTTACCTTTTCAACTGAAAAAAGAAAGAAAAAGAGGAGATTCAAAACCACTGAAGGGACTTGTCAGAATCAGAGTTCAGACGTAGTTAACACGTAGTTAACACGTAGTTAACACGTAGTTCAGACGTGTGTGCACGTCTGAACTACGTCTGAACTACGTTTAAAATTCGTTTTATCTACGTTTTATTTTTGATCCGGATACATGCTTGCCAAGGGTCGAAACCCGGCCGGGAGTGGTTCCAAATTTCCTGATAACCAAAAGGTTCGATATTCCAAATCCAATTTAGTGAAATTAATTCCTGGCAAAAAATATTTTATGGCAGGAACTAATCATTTGTTAATGGGTTTTTTTTAATTTTCGCCATTCTTTTTTGCAAGAATAATTTTTAAATTCATATATTTGTTTTCTTAATTAACCCAATCATGTCAATCACCAAATTTTGAATTGTATGAAAAAATTGTTCCTCATTCTTGTTGTTTTCCTGGGAGGTATTGTTGCGGTGCAGGCTGAAGCCAATATGTACCGGCTTGACCAGGCTGCTGTGGACAACATGTTTGCCCAGGCAGAGCAAGTGGACTACCTGAACATGAATACCCTGTCGCCCCTCAACGTCAGCGGCGACCAGGGAAGCACTCTTTACATGAGTGAGAAGACCCCTGCCGTTGCTTTTGTCCTGGCATGGTTTCTTGGCCCCCTTGGAATTCACCGCGCTTACCTGGGTACAACCACTGGGGTAATCATTGGGTATATCCTGACCCTTGGCGGATGCGGCATCATTGCCTTCGTTGACTGGATTGTCCTGCTAATCGGCGTCATCGAGGACGATATCAGCAAATACATTGACAATCCCAAGTTCTTTATGTGGTAATTGATCTGCCACGCAAGGCCGGCTTTCCCGACTGCATATACGGTCAATTGGGGAAGCCGGTTTTTTTATTCCCCAAACACACTCAGCAGATGATGGCGCTGAGCCTCGCTAAGTTCATTGGCCATGCGTGTTGCCCTGGTTAGGGCCGCTTTTTCTTCCCCGGCTTTAACCTGTTCCCCCATTCGCTCAAGGATCTTAACGAAATGCTGACGGAAGATGAGGTTTGAAGGATATTCTTCCAGCAACGCCCTCAACAGGGGTAAGGCTTTTTCAGGCTGCTGCTCCAAGTCCAGATAAATCCTCATCAACAGGTAACCGGCCTCAGTCCGCCAGATAAAATGATCGCTGCGGGCGGCGGTGTGAAGTTGTTCAAGCCCAAGTTCCCTGTCTCCCCGGGGATACAACAGGGTGTAAAGGGCCAGGAAGGGGTATTTCTGACGAGCATATTCAAGCATGTAATTGTACATCCCCGAACTAAGGTTAAAAGGCAGGTAAACCTCTTCCTTGCCTATGGATGCTTCAATTTGGTCAATGCAACTTTTCAGACTGAAGATGGTTCGCAGGTATTCCTTTTTGTCAAGGAACAACCTGGCCTGCATCGCGTAAATATTTATAAAATAGAAAATATGTGCATAAGAATGGTTTTCATTGATCAGGGGCTTAATGGCTGAAAGCGACCTTTTCAGGCTTTGGTAATATGCTTCCTCTAGCCGTGGGTTTTGGGGATGGGTAATAATCATCCACCACAGATACTGAGACCGGGTAAAATGCGAGAGGTAGTTATTGGGAAAGCGCAGAATCATTTCGGTCGACAAAGTATTGGCTTGCTCAAAATTGAATGCATACAAGGCTTTCATGGTTTGTTCCATGTACAGGTCAACCGAGGGCTGAAGGGTTCTCTCACCCTCTGCCCGCCCTGTTGCAAAAAACAAGAAGAAAAAAAGGAAAATTATTCCCCTGTAATTCCATTGAGGGTTCTCCTTTTTCTTAAGGTTCATTGGGTGCAGATTGATAGAGTTCCAGCAGCATTGCCAAAAGGGTTTCCTGGTAAGCCTGCATGGTAAGGATATTTCTTTCCTCTGTCAGTTCGCCGGCCTGACGAATCCCACCGAAATAAAACGACTGAAACATCCCCAGCCCGACGATCACACCACTGATGTACATTTGGTTGTAACCCAATAAAACCGCTACACCCAGAGAGGCCAGCTGGGAGAAACCGTTGAGTATTCCTGCCCCTGGGTTCCCTGCAAAAAAATGCCCTGTTCCCGGCAAGAAGGTAGAAAGCAGGCGGGCTTTTTCCGGATCGCGCTCCACCGGCCGATGCTCTTTCAGCAGCAGGGTTTGCATGGCCTTCAAAAGGCTGTCCCGACCGTCTGATGGATGTTGTGACCGGGAAATTCCCAGCAAGTAATCATTTAGTTGATCCCAGTTTCTCATTTTAACCAATACCATACCTTTTAAGAGGGAAAAGGCTTCCGAATGGTTTGCATTGGGATACTGAACTTCATATTGCTGAAGCAGTGAGTATGCCTGTGAGTATACCCCTGACAGGTACGAGCAAACAGCCATTTCATAAAGCATCTCGCGGCGCAGCGAATCTCCCGGGGCATAAGGCAGCGAGCGCTGCAGGTCCATCACAGCTCTGAAATATTCGCCCTGTTGTTTCAGCGCCCTGCTTTTGCGAAGACTTGCCTCTGCCCGAACCACAGCTTCCTGCGAAAGGAAAAATTCCCGTTCGTAGGCAATGGCAGCTTCAAAAAAACGGCCAGCGGAATACAAACTGTCACCCGCTTGAAATGCCTGCTCCTGTGCCAGGGCCTCTCCCCTACCTGAAAATATTGCGCAAAGGAATATGCATATCGAATAATATGCGCTGATCCATTTCATAATTAAACTCGTTTCGTTGTCTGCCTGCGGCTATGGCGCTGCCCCAGACGTTGCCCACATAAAAAACCCCCGTTGTTGCAGCCGAAAGGATAAAAAAAACGTTTTTCGGACCAAGCCTGCGGTAGAAATCAAACGTTGTCAGTGCCATGGCCCCCACATATAGAAAGGAAGCGATTCCCTCAGCCTTTTTCCCGGAATACACTTTCCCCAGTCCTGGAATTACCGCCGAGAGGGCTCCAGCAAGTGCAGGAGACCTGCGCGGAAAATCCCTGAGTTGCCCGCTAAGCTCGACCAGGCTTTTCTCCTGCAGGGCAAAGGCATTATAAGATCCTGAAAAACTGGCTGCATATTGATCAAACGCTTCATAATCTCTCATCAGCAAGGCAACTCCTCCCTTTTCAAAATTCAGTAGGGCTCCCTCTACTGATCCCGTTTCAAAAACCAATTCCTGCAAAACGGAATCGGCCTGCAGATAAAACCCTGAATGCCCCAGGTTGTAGGATGCAAAAAAACGGGATTTATTAAACAACGGGCTTTCAGGAGAAACAGCCAGAAGAAAGTCAGCCGAAGGTTTAAGTTGTTTTTGCTGATAAAGGATCCATCCTTTAAAATAATTAACAGAGTCAATCAGCATGGGCTCTTCAGGCTTGAGCCCTTCAAGCAGGGAAAGGCTTTCCCTGAATTCGTTGCGGCTCATCAGGTGACGGACAAAATCCAGTTCCTGCCTGACAGGTTTTTGTGCCACGGAAGGCCATGAAATTAGAAGGGAAAAGATCATCAACCAGGCACGTGTCATTCTTCCAGACGATAAATTTGAACGGATTCACGAATTTTTCCCGATTGTTCTCCAATCACCAGGGGGTGCACATCAAGGGCTGCCACACGGTTGCAGCGGGTAAGCCGGTCGGCGGTAAAAAACACCCCCCTCATCAGGCCGTACTCACGGATCAGATTTTTGCTGAAATGCGAACAGGAAGTTTCGTACAGGCACTCTGAAGGCAACTGGGGCGAAACATAACGCTGGTAGACAAACATCAGACCAGTGAAAGTGAGCGAAAAGGGGTTGTACCGGGCTAGCCAGGAACCCGAGCGGGTCTCCAGCAAATCCACATGCTGGTGGTCATCGTGACCAACGACAGTGGCAACACTGGCTTCAAGCAACTCCAAATCAGAAAGGGCTGCCTGACCGAAGCTCCCCTGGCTAGTAAGCAGCAAGGCCACAAACAGCCAAAAGCACCAGCGTATGTTTTTATTCAAGGATCTTTGCATCATGGGGTATGGAAAAGTTAAACCAAGGGCTCACGGCGCGCTGGTTGATCTGCACCTCAGAGAACTTCACGCGATTAACAATGGAATCGCCACCGGGCAGGTAATTAAACTCGGTAATGGTCATCGGCAGAGTGATCTCGGGAAACTGCCGGTAATCGGTATAATACACTTTCTTCACCAGTTTTTTGTCTGTATCGTAATATCCGGTATAGATGGGCAGGTAGTTTTCGTGCACCAGTTCGATCTGGCTGAATAGATGGTACAGGCCTGAAGGAGGAAACCACTGCGTGACCACCATCCCATCCTCAAAGCGGGTATCCATCAGCTGAAACCCCATTTGCTGCAAGCCCAGGTCACTGGTTTTTCCCTGGAGAAAGAAATAAATAAGGTTGTTTTCCGAGCTGTACTCCAGACTTTGGGTCCGGTAAACGGTATAGTCCTGTTCGTTGAAGATGGCCAGCTCACCCTTGTTGTTGGTAATCATCACCTGTTCAACGGGTTGGGTGTAACGGGTAACCAGACGACCATCAAGCGACTGGTAAAATAAACTGGCCTGCACATCTGCGCGCTTACCCCGGTGAAGGCTCTGGCTTTCCATCTCCATCATGATGCGTTCTACGCTCAGATAATGGAAACCTAAAGTAGCAAAGCTAATGACAAGCAAGACAATGAGAGGTAACCTGTGTTTCATGGCTTTGTTTTTGATGCACAAAATTGGGAAAATACTGGCAAAAAACCTTGGAAGGTTTTCACATTTTGAAAAAAACAAAAACCATGCCTCATGAAACCTTTGTCATGAAAAATTGCTTTTCTCAGCTATTTGTTGAGAATAATGCGAAAGGTAGTGCCTTTATTGATCTCCGATCGTTTCACAAACAACTTGCCCTTGTGATAGTTTTCGATGATGCGCTTGCTCAGTGAAAGCCCGAGGCCCCAGCCTCTTTGCTTGCTTGTATAGCCGGGATTAAAGATCGTTTTGTGCTTCGATGCCACAATACCCTTACCGGTATCAGTGATATCAATCACCACATTTCTGGGCTGGTCCTCAATCTCAATGGTCAGGCTGCCCACGCCATCCATAGCATCCACTGCATTTTTGCAAATGTTTTCAATCACCCACTCATACAGGTTGGTATTGAGCGGCACCATAACTTCCTTGTCAGAAGACAGGATTTTAAAAGCCACCTTCTTTGAGGTTCTGTTTTTCATATATTCCACCGCCCCGCGGGTGGTGTCAATAATATTCACCGGTACCAGCTTAGCTGGGGAACCAATCTTTGAAAACCTTTCAGTGATGTTTTCCAGTCTTTTTACATCTTTTGTGATCTCTTTGATGGTGGCTTTATCCACCCCCTTCATCTTAAGGATTTCAATCCAGCCCACCAGGGAAGAAAGTGGTGTGCCCAGCTGATGTGCGGTCTCCTTCGACATCCCCACCCAAACCTGGTTTTGCTCAGCATTGCGGGCCGTGCTAAAAAGGATGTAGGCCGCCAGTAAAAAAATCCCAATGATCAGGAATTGGGCTAAGGGATAATATCTCAACTGGGTAAGCAGGAATGAGTTTGCATAGTGGACGTGGCATGTGCCATAGGTCGGCAGCTGGATGGTAATGGATGGGTTCCTCCCGGTAAGCGATTCAATGACCTCATTCACGCGAAGGGTATCTTCGGCCGGCGGCTGTTCAATATTTCCGGCTGCAATGATTCGTGAACTGGTGCTGTCAACAATAATTACAGGAACACTGGCCGAGTTGACTACGATCTCCGATATGAACGAGTCGATCAGGTCTTCCATCAGGCTGCGCAATTCGGTAAACACGTGCGAGTCCTGATAGAAAAGATATTGTGTTTCAATGCCGGGGACGTTGTGAGCTGTGATTGGAATGGGTGGATAAACAGAAAAATACTCGCGCAGTTCATCGGTTAGCACCTCTGGATTGCCGAAACGGGGATCCAGATTCCGGTAGTTTAGCACATTCCCCTGATGATCGGTGACCAGCACCGGAATGTTGGTATTCGACTGGATGATCTCAAGGTAAAGATTGTCGATGTTGGCATTAATGGGCAGCTCCATGATCCGCTGGTTGGCCATGTTCCACAGCTCCACCCGCTTGCGTTCTTCAGCCTGGATCTTCCCGAAAAATTCCTCTGTGTAGCTCACCAGGTTCGCCCTCCGCTCTACCGCATCTGCCCACAGCACCACCTTTTGCCGCTCATCCTCGGCAATCTTTCTCACTAGCACATCGGTATAGTAAAGGGATACACCCACAATGGCCGCGGCAAATACGAGCAGGAACAACTTCCACCGCTGCTTACTGGAATAAACCTCAAAACCGGCTATGCGCTTTAAAAACTTCAAGGATTGCTGGTGTATTAAATTAAAACGATAGTCAACAGGGCTTAGTATTTACTTGTTTTCGTTTTCCAAAATGACACGGGCCTTTTCAATGTCCTTCAGATGGTCCGGACCTGCATCCGGGTATTTCAGGTCGAGTTTTTCCAGGTGATTCACGAGGATTTCACAAACAGCCAGACGCATAAACCATTTCCTGTCGGCCGGGATCACATACCAGGGGGCAAAATCCTTGCTGGTATGTTTCAGCATGTCTTCAAAAGCCTCCAGGTACTTTTCAAAATATTGTCGCTCGGACACATCGCCCATCGTAAACTTCCAGTTTTTTGCAGGCTCATTGATGCGGTCGAGGAATCGCTCCTTCTGTTCCTTACGCGACACATGTAGGAAAAACTTCAGCACCAGGAAGCCATTGTTCGAGAAATACCTTTCGAAATTGGAGATATCTTTAAATCGTGTTTCCCAAAAGGCCTGGTCAGCCTGATCGACACTTTCCAGGCCCGGAAGATTTTGCTGCAGCAAAAACTCTGGATGCACCCTTACGGCAAGCACTTCCTCATAATACGAACGGTTGAAGATGCCGATGTTACCCCTTTCTGGCAATGCCTTGAAGCAACGCCACATAAAGTCGTGGTCAAGTTCTTCGCCCGATGGCGTCTTGAAGCTTTTCACCTGGCATCCCTGGGGATTTACCCCGCTCATCACGTGCTTGATGGTGCCATCCTTTCCTGCAGCATCCAGGGCCTGTAAAATGATCAGCACCCCGTGCCGGTTATGGGCATAAAGCTTATCCTGCAATGCCCGCAAGCGCTCAAGGCCTTTTTCAAAATCCTCCCGCGCTTCCTTTTTCCTTTCATAAGGACCCTTAAAATCCGTTGGATAATCCTTTAAAGACCTGGATGGATCAAAGAAAAATTCATTATTATAATCCATAGGGACTTTCATTAATGAAATTTGTTGTTGCCGATCAAATATAAAACTTTTACCCCGAATGCTTGCAATATGAATACGCCAGAAAACAAAATATCCGGTAAAAAAGACTGTCCCTCAAAAGTTTTGTCCTAAATCCGTATTTTTGCACGTTAGCCTCCATTAAAGAAATCGAATCCCATGCCCTTTTTAAACACCGTCATTTCCTGGTACCTGAAAAAAAGAATCCCGCAGATTGAATACTTCATGGATTATCCTTACGATGTCCAGGAAGATCAGCTCATGAAACTCGTCACCTTTTCTGAAGATACCGAATGGGGACGCAATTATGATTACGCGAGCATCCGCAATTATCAGGATTTCAAATCGCGTGTGCCCATTCAGGACTATGAGGGGGTCAAACCCTTTATTGAGCGTCTGCGCAAGGGCGAGAACAACCTGATCTGGCCTAGCGAGATCCGTTGGTTTGCCAAATCGAGCGGCACCACCAGCGACAAGAGCAAATTCATCCCCGTAAGCGATGAGTCCCTCGAGGATTGCCATATGAAAGGGGGCAGAGACGTGATGGCCCTCTATTGTCAGAACCGTCCGCAGAACCAGGTGTTCAACGGCAAAGGCCTGGTGCTGGGCGGCAGCCACAAGGTCAGCGAGTTCAATAACCGAGCCTATTTTGGCGATCTCTCGGCCATCCTGTTGCAGAACTTCCCCTTCTGGGGTGAATTCTTCCGAACCCCTGACCTCTCTTTAGCCTTGCTCGATGACTGGGAGATCAAACTCGACAAAATCGCCAACGCCACCATCAAGGAGAACGTCACCAGCATCAGCGGGGTGCCCTCGTGGAACCTGGTGTTGCTGAAAAGGATCCTTGAAATCACCGGCCGCAACAACATCCTCGAAATATGGCCCAACCTTGAGTTGTTCAACCACGGAGGCGTCAGCTTCATCCCCTACCGCGAACAATTTGAAAAGCTAATCCCCTCAAAACGGATGTATTATCTTGAAACCTACAATGCCTCTGAGGGCTTTTTTGGCATACAGGACAAGGCTTGCTCCAACGAAATGCTGCTAATGCTCGACTACGGCATCTTCTACGAATTCATCCCCATGGACGAGTTGGGCAAATCCGATCCAAAGGTACTGACACTTGAACAAGTGGATACCCAGACCAATTATGCCCTGGTCATCACCACCAACGGGGGTTTGTGGCGTTACCTGATTGGGGACACCATCCGCTTTACCAGTTTATCGCCCTACCGGATCCGCATCAGTGGACGCACAAAAAACTTCATCAATGCTTTCGGCGAAGAGGTGATTGTCGACAATACCGACAAAGCCCTCGAAGCCGCCTGCAAGGCCACCGGAGCCATCATTACCGAATACACCGCAGCACCCATTTACCTGAGTGACGAGGGCACCGCGGCCCACGAATACCTTATTGAGTTTGAGGTGGAGCCCGATGACCTGGACAAGTTTACCCACGTACTAGACAAGGAGCTGCAAAGCCTCAACTCTGACTACGAGGCCAAGCGAAGCGCCGACCTGATGCTCAAGATCCCGATGGTGCACAAGGTGCCCCATGAAACCTTCTTTCGCTGGCTGAAATCGAAGGGTAAGATGGGCGGGCAAAACAAGGTGCCCCGTCTCTACAACGAACGCAAATATGTGGACGAGATCCTAAAATTCATTCAGGAGTGAAGCATCTTCCCTTATTTCTGAGTACCCTTTTCCTGGGTTTTCTTACGCTCCTTAACTCAGGAACGAAAGCACAGCCGATATTCACTCCGGAAGACACGCTTTCTATCTCCTGCCATTTCTTTACCGTCGACCCCATTGGCAACCTGTATTGCGCCACCCACGATGGAATGACCAAATACAACGCGGCAAGAACCGAACAATGGCATTATTCAAACCCAGGCTACGGACGCATCCAAAGCATCGATGCCACCGACCCCCTCAACATCCTTGTGTTTCACCCCGACTTTCAGCAAGTCCTGTGGCTCGATCGCAACCTGGCTGAAAAGCCCCATCCAGAATCCGGCCCGGTCCTTTCACAGGAACTTCCTAAAATCATTTGCAGCTCTGCCCAAGGCGGTTTCTGGGTCTTTATGCCCCAAAGCGGCCGCCTTCGGCGATTCAGCCAGGCCTTGCGCCCCGAAGCTCAAAGCCTGCCATTTTTTGAGATCCTCCCGAGTTTTCAATCTCCGGTGTTTATGACGGAAAGCGAGGGAAAGGTCTATGTCAGCCAGCCCGACCAGGGCATAGCCGTTTTCGACGCCTTTGGCAATTTCCTCTCCCTCATGCCCCTCCGGGGCGTTGAACGTTTTCAGGTGATGGGAAATCAGCTCATCTGGTTTTCTGAAAAAGAAATGGTGGTTTTTGATTTTGTGCTTCAGGAGGAAAGATTATTTTTGTTACCTGAAACACGAATCCGTTCAGGCTTACTTATGGGCCGGAAAGTTTTCATTCAGACCGACCATGAAATAAAAATATTCAGGGCAGCCGGCAGGCTGTTTTAGTGTTTAACCTCAGAAAATAGTATATTATGCACATTGCCATTGCCGGAAACATCGGATCAGGGAAGACCACTTTGGCCGGATTGCTTTCGAAGCACTACGGCTGGGAAGCCCACTACGAAGATGTGGACACCAACCCTTACCTGAATAACTTCTATGAGGATATGCAGCGGTGGTCGTTCAACTTGCAGATCTATTTCCTCAACAGCCGTTTCCGGCAAATCGTAGAGATACGGGGTGGCGACAAAACGGTCATCCAGGACCGTACCATATACGAAGACGCCCGGATCTTCGCCCCCAACCTTCACGCCATGGGCCTGATGTCGTCGCGCGACTTCGAGAATTACAAAAGCCTGTTCGAGCTGATGAGTTCCTTCATCAAGCCCCCCGACCTGCTCATTTACCTCAAGGCCGGGGTGGGAACCCTGGTGAGTCAGATCCAGAAAAGAGGCAGGGAATACGAAAGTTCCATCCGCCTCGATTACCTCAAACGCCTTAACGACCTCTATGAGGACTGGATCGCCACCTACGACCTGGGCAAGCTGCTCGTCGTGAATGTCGACACCATCAAGTTCAGCGAAAACCCCGATGACCTGGGGCATATCATCCAGCGCATCGACGCTGAGATCCACGGTCTTTTCTAAGCCAAACCTGAATGAAATACATCGGCATCATTCCGGCCCGTTACGCCTCCACGCGCTTCCCGGGCAAGCCCCTGGCAATGATCGGCAACAAGTCGATGATCCGCAGGGTCTATGAACAGGCCATCCAGTGCAAACAGTTCGATAAAGTCGTGGTGGCCACCGATGATGAGCGCATCCTGAACCACGTGCTCCAATTTGGTGAAGCGGTAATGACAGCCAGCAATCACCGCAGTGGCACCGACCGCTGCCTGGAAGCCACTTCCCTTATTTCGGGCGAACAGGAGATCGGCGACGGCGATGTGGTGATCAATATCCAGGGCGATGAACCTTTTATCCAGCCCGAGCAGATCGAACTGCTTGCATCCCTCTTCTCCGACCCTGAAACCCTCATCGGCACCCTGGTGAAGCGTATCAACCAGTCCGACGATTTGTTCAACCCCAACATCGTCAAGGTGGTCTTCGACCGTAACTTCCGGGCGCTGTATTTCAGTCGCTGGGCCATCCCCTTCATTCGGGGAGCAGAGCTCGACGAGTGGCTGAATCACCACCGTTTCTTCAGGCATATAGGGCTGTATGGCTACCGTCTGGGCGTGCTGAAAAAACTGGCCAGCCTGCCCTTCGGAGAACTCGAAAAAGCCGAATCGCTCGAACAACTGCGATGGCTGCAACACGGCTTCCCCATCAAAGTGATGGAAACCGACCTTGCTTCTCCCGGAATAGACACCCCGGAGGACCTGGAAAGCATTCCGCCGCAGTGGCTGTAAAATACCCGGGTAACTTTGCCCGCTTTTTTGCGTAGAATCTACATATTGTAAATAGTTTTTCTTAATTTAGACCTGTTAAATGGTGCCGGCGTGTTTCCTCAATGTATTAATTTACAGGACTCAAAGAGGCTCAGGCAAGGCTTATGAATTCAAACAATAAACGCAGATCTTCTGGAAAAAAATTACACCTATGAAAATCGGAACCTACATCAGCGAACTGCTTTTTGATCAAGAATATGTCTTACTCCCGGGATTTGGGGAATTCTCAACCAAATACATTCCGGCCCGTTTCATTCCGGAAGAGAAGAAAATTGAATCGCCCAAAAAGGTAATTACCTTCAACGCCGAAAAAAAGGAAGGCGAGACTCCGCTGATTGCCCATATCGCCGGCAAGGAACTCAAGGATTTGAACGAGGTGAAGGATTACGTGGATAATTTTGTCCGCGAGATCAAGGAAACCCTGTCGTCGGGACAAAAGGTACAGCTCGACCGCCTGGGTATTTTCAGCAATGATGCCGATGGCAATCTGTCGTTTGATCCTGACTTGGGCATCAATTACCTGGCAGATACTGCTGGCCTTGATACTATAAGCGAACCGCCCAAGGCCACTGTGCCACCGGTGGTTACACCCGTGGTTGTGCCTGAAGAAATACCGGAAGCCGAAGCCCCTGCCGAAGCTGCTCCCGAAGAAGCCGAGCCCGAAGAAGTAAAGGAAGAACCTATAGCAGAACCTGTTGCCAAACCTGTGGAGGAACCCGTATCAAGGGAGGAAGAACCTGCTGCAGCCTATCCTGCCAGCCCCGAACCTGTCAGGCAGGATCTGCCCAAAGCCGTCAAGTGGCTGGCTTGGGTCATCATCCCCTTCCTGGTCGTCATCATCATCCTGGCTTTTAACTGGAACTTTATTTTTGGCAAGCGGAGCAAGGCCCCGGCCCCGAAAGCACAGACTGAACAGGCCGCCCCTGCTGCCGTTAGTGAAACTGACACCGAAACGCCTGCTGCTGAAGAGGTGACCCCCGAAGAAACCCCGGCTGCGGCTCAGCCGACCGCAGCGCCCGCCGCTGCGCAGGCCCCTGCAAAACCTACGCCCGGACAAAAAACCTATTTCATCGTTGTGGGAGCCTTCCAAGATGAAGCACAAGCCAACCAGCTGGTCAACGAACTTCAGGGAAAAGGCGCCAGCCAGGCACAGATATTTATGACCACCAACACGGGCTACCACCGGGTTTGCTACGCCTTCTTCACCGACCTGACACAAGCTGAAACCCTTTTGCCCAGGGTACAACAGGAGGTCAACCCCAACGCCTGGATCCTGCATCGTAATTAACTGAACAAAACATTTTTGTACTGTTGTGGGTAAGAAAAAACTGAAGCGCTTTGCCGAGATCGGAAGCTTTGCAAATGTGATTCAGCCGAATGACCGTTATCCCGTCGAGGATCATCCTTATAAAGGGCGCTGGAACGAGGCTTTTTTCAAAAACGATCATCCCATTGTATTTGAGATGGGATGCGGCAAGGGAGAATATACCCTGGCCCTGGCCCGGAAATACCCTGAAGTGAATTTCATCGGCATCGACATCAAGGGCGAGCGCATCTGGAAAGGTGCCAATCAAGCCCTTCAGGAAGGCATCACCAATGCCGCCTTTCTGCGCATACAGGCCGAACGTATCAATTACTTCTTCGGGCCTGATGAGATCAGCGGCATCTGGATTACCTTCCCCGACCCGCAGCCACGACAGTCGCGCCAGAAAAAACGGCTCACCTCTCCCCGTTTCCTCGATCGATATGCCGGCATCCTCAAGCCCGGAAGCCCTATCCACCTGAAAACCGACAGCAGGGAACTGTTTGAATATACCCTGGAGGTGGTACACGAACTGGGGCATACCCTGCATTACCACACCGCCGATCTGTATGAGAAGGGCAATGTGGACGAGCCCCTCATTAAAGCCATTCAAACGCATTACGAAAGCATCTTCAGGGCCGAAGGCATCCCCATCAAATACCTGAGGTTCTCGCTTAAAACCCCGCCCGACAATGGATGATCCCTCCTTTTTCGAAAAGGTTTACGAAGTGGTGCGCTGTATCCCCCACGGCCGCGTCACCTCCTATGGAGCCATTGCCGCTTACCTGGGTAGTCCGGGGGCTGCACGAATGGTGGGCTGGGCTATGAACGGCTCACACCATTGCAAGGATTATGTTCCCGCCCACCGTGTGGTCAACCGCCTGGGGATGCTCACCGGAAAACACCATTTCGGGGGTTCGCAACTGATGCAACAACTCCTTGAATCGGAAGGGATTGAAGTTGTTGACGACCAGATCGTTCATTTTCAGAAACACTTCTGGGACCCTGCAAAGGAATTAAGGTATTGAAATACTTTTTTCCTTGGCCATTTTCCTTGCCGTCAGCAAAAAAAGCATTACTTTTACCGATTCTAAATAAACACTATTGTGAACATCACTACCGAACAAGTATTGCAAGCCCTGGGACAGGTCATTGAACCCGATTTAAAGAAGGACCTGGTAAGCCTTGGGATGATCCGCGACCTTGAAATTGAGGGCAATCAGGTTCGTTTTTCAGTGGTTCTGACCACCCCTGCCTGCCCGCTGAAAGATAGCATCAAAAATGCTTGCATCCGCGCCGTCCACGAACTGGTCAGCAAGGATGCCGAAGTGGTGGTCAACTTGACCTCCAACGTCACCAGCACCCGCAAGCAGGAAGAAACCCTATTGAAAGGGGTGAAAAACATCATTGCCGTTGCCAGTGGCAAAGGCGGCGTAGGGAAATCGACCATTGCGGCCAACCTGGCCATCACCCTGGCCCGCAGCGGCGCCCGCACGGCCCTGCTCGATGCCGACATTTACGGACCTTCCATCCCCATGATGTTCGATGCCCTCGACGATCAGCTCCAGGCTGTAGAGATCGACGGGCATACCAAGGTCATCCCCCTGAAGAAACACGGGGTATCCATCCTGTCCATAGGTTTTTTTGTCGATGCCTCCCGCGCCCTGATCTGGCGGGGCCCCATGGCTTCGGGCGCCCTCAAGCAGCTCTTCACCGATGCCGACTGGGGCGAACTCGATTATATGATCGTGGACCTGCCGCCCGGTACGGGCGACATTCACCTCTCGCTGGTGCAGACCGTGCCCCTGACAGGCGCCGTCATCGTCACCACCCCGCAGGAGGTAGCCCTGGCCGATGCCCGCAAAGCCGTCAGCATGTTCTCCAACGACAATATCCACGTGCCCGTGCTGGGCGTGGTCGAAAACATGGCTTGGTTCACCCCCGCCGAACTGCCCGAAAACAAGTATTACATCTTTGGACGCGAAGGCGGCAGGAAAATGGCCGAGGCCATGCACCTGCCCTTCCTCGGACAAGTGCCCCTGATACAATCCGTCAGGGAAGCCGGCGACCAGGGAAAACCCGAGGTGATGCTCGACAACAGTATTTCGAAGCCCTGGTTCGACAGCCTGGCAGAGAAGCTGGCACAGCAGATCTCCATCTCAAACGCCAAAAGAAATGAAAAAGTGGGCGTTTAAAGCCCCGCATATTGCAGTCAAAATTTGTCCAACCTTTAAATAAGTCTCTATGTCTCAAAATCAGAATGCTGAACTCATCCAGAAAGTACAGAATGTCATCGACCAGATCCGCCCCTACCTGGAGGCCGATGGTGGAAATATTCGCTTTGTTGAATTAACCGAAGACAACGTGGTCAACGTTGAACTGCTTGGCGCCTGCGGCTCCTGCCCCATGAGCACCATGACCCTCAAGGCCGGCGTTGAACAGGCCATGAAAAAGGCCATCCCCGAAATCAAGTCGGTGGAAGCCATCTAAACCCTTTGAAAACCATTCCTGAAACCGTCTGCCGGACTTTCCCGGCGGACGGTTTTTTATTACCCGGCCACGCCCCCACCGGCCATTTACAGCGATAAAGGCTAAAAAAACCCAACCACAATCCTACCAAAGTCCTGCTTTGGTCGTGTCAGGCAAGGCCTTATCCGAGCCCGGCACGAGCATAACACGAGCATGGTAAGAGCATGGTCGAATAGAAAAAGAAAAATTAAAAATAAAAAATGAATAATTAAAGACAAGAGTTGAGAAATAATAAGTGAGAGGTGAAAAATAAAAGAATCCGGCTGGCAGCAGCTAAAAGAACGGTTGCCCTGCTGGAAAAGGGAGAAGAAAATTTCGGCGGGGAACAACCTGGGAATGTTTCCCGAAAAGCGGGAGTGACAAAAGGCCAGGAGGAAAGACTCATAAACAGCAGGACGTTTTACCCAATCCTTTTAAGGAGATTCTTATGGCAACCCTAAGATATAGCCATTTGGCACAAATATAGGGGTGCGCATTGGAGGTTCAGAAATGGCTTTATCTACGAGGTGTTTTTTTATTGTCATTCCTTCGCTTTTACAATTCAATAATGCCCATGTCTTTTCCCCCATAAGGGTGAAATAGCGATTGAAATAAAGCCCCTTAACTATGCCTGCCGTTTTTTTATAAATCCTTATATTTGAAAAGTTTAACAAAAAAAGATGATATAATTTTTCAATATCGGTTGTAAAATATTAAGTTAAGCTTTTCGTTTTCAGAAGCTTAATAATATGGCTTTCAATTGATAATGGATTTTGGGAATAACATGTAAACCAAACCCATATTCTATCATGAAGAAATTAAAAATGCTTTTTTTCAATTCACTCATGGTGATTCTTTTTTTTTCATGCACCCCTGGCAATGAAAACAAAGGCCTCGGGAATGAAATCATCCACGGATTAAGGCCGGCGGTTTATACCAGCGAAAGGCAAGTGACCTATGATTTAGAGGAACGTATGGAATACTGGAATGTTCCTGCAGTTTCCCTGGTTGTGGTTGACGGCATGCAAATCGTTTATTCGGGCGCATTCGGGGTGAAACGGATGGGAGATACTACCAGGATAAATGAAAATACTTTATTCCAGGCTGCATCCGTGAGCAAACCTGTCGCAGCCGTTGGGGCGATGACCCTGGTTCACCAAAATGAACTGGATCTCGACACAGATATCAACCAGTTGTTGCAAGGCTGGCAGTTGCCCCATGAAGCGTTTGAGCAAAAAATTACCCTGAGGAATATTCTCTCTCATTCTGCAGGTTTAAATGTTGGAGGTTTTGCCGGGTACCCATCGGAAGAATCCTTACCAGGTTTGCTGGAAATTATTGAAGGAAGACCTCCTGCCAACTCCCATGCCGTCAGAGTTGTAGCTGAACCCGGGACAAAATTTATGTATTCCGGAGGGGGATACCAGATCATGCAGAAGATCATGGAGGATGTCACCAAAAAACCTTTTCCGAAGATCATGGAAGAAAATGTTTTTAACCCCTTAAATATGACCAACAGTCATTATGCACCCCTTGACTCTGCTGAGAAAATAAATGCGGCATATGGGCATTTTACAGAGGAGCACATCCCCAATTATGGACCCATCCATGTGGAGTCAGCAGCTGGTGGGCTCTGGACAACACCTACGGATTTAGGGAATTTGTTAATAGATTTGATGAAAGCATACACCCATCAAGAATCAAAAATATTAGACCCTGAAACGCTACATTTAATCATGAAGCCGGTTTTCTGGGAATACGGTTTTGGATTTAAAGTAGTGGGTGAAGGGCAAAACTTCCGCTTCAGCCATGGGGGCGCTACCACAGGTTGGCATGCTCATTTTTTGGCTTTCCCTGAAAGAGGGCAAGCAGTCGTTGTAATGACTAACGGAACCAATGGTTGGGTACTTTGGCCTGAAATTGAAAGGTCGGTGGCTAACATCCTGGGATGGCCTATTCTGGAGCCAAAATATATTGAAACTATTGAGCTAACAGAAGATGAAATAAAAGGATATACAGGCGAATATATAATGAATGGTTTGAATATTCAAATCACTTCAGACTCCTTGGGTTTAAATTTTGAAGGAGCAGGATTAAAATGGTATCTCATCCCATCGAAAAAAGACACGCTTGAGATTGTCGATATGGAAGGACAGGTGTTTTTCAGAAGAGATGAAAACCTTGCTGTGACCGGGATGCATTTGTGGTTTGGGGAACCCGACTGGTCTCCTTACAGGTCATGGGATTTTATCAAGTCAGACCATCAATCTGGTTTGGTTCCCTGAACCCTTTCTGAAAAATTAGGAAAAGAAATCGAGGCGCGTTATTTGCACACTCAAGACAATAGATTGTTTACAAAAAATTTTCAATCATGTTAATTCAAAAAAGAAACGATTTTTTGTGTTTTGGTTTGCTTATTTCAGCAGTGGTTGCTGTTCACTATGTTATAGCCTGGTGGCCGGATGTAGAAATGCTTCAAAGCCAAAAGTCCCTATTCTCTTGGAAAGCTATCGGGATTATTGGTTCCCTGGGATTTTTCAGTGTGTATCTCCTGAATTTAACCGGGTTGAAGAAATTGTGGGATGGCAGGGTTGGCCTGAATTATAAAATCACACTTCCCTTCGTTACAGGGCTACTATTGGGAGTCATCCACTCAACGTATGACCTGTTTAGCGGGGCAGCATCAGAAATAGCTGCAACGATGGGTTTGGAAAATATCCATATTGCATTTCCTTTCTCCATACCTGTTTATTCGGGGGGCGCCATACTGGTAAATACTATTTATTATCTGATCCCGATTCCCATCCTGGTATTCCTTGTTTCAACCAAAATCCTAAAGGGAAAAGCAGAAAGTATTGTATTTTGGACCGTTGGTATCCTGATAGCCTTATTCGAGCCCCTGACCAATCCCGGCGTATCTGTGCTTAAGCAAGTGGGGCCGGTGGCCATTCCGCTGTCAGTATCTGTTCTGGTTTTCAACCTTGTAACTGTGCTATTTATCCGAAAATACGGTTTTGTTTCCGCCTATTTTTTACGGTTTGGTCATTACGCAGTTTGGCATATCCTTTACCCGATCATTTAATCCCTCGTTTGCAGCAAGGTCAGCATAACATTTAAACAGAAGGCTTTTTCCAATGCTACCACGTGCGTTTATTCCCAGCAATTCCCAATATTCACAAAGATTCGTTCATCCTATTAATGAATGTGGGGGGGCTCTATTGCCTGAATCCCGTAAAATTCAGTGAAACTGTATAAGAATGTCCGAAAAAGGGACAACAACAATGGTTATTATACTATTCGGGGAATCGGGCCACCAAAGGCATTTTGCGCCCTGATCCGAAGGCTTTTTTCGATACCCTAAGAATGGGCGGGGTTTGATGACGCTTGTATTCGTTGGCGTTGACCATCCGCAGCACTTTTTTTACCAGCTCTTCAGGATGCCCGCCGGCAACGATCGCTTCGGCCGACATTTTCTTTTCAATGTAGCTGAAAAGGATGTCGTCGAGGATCTCGTAAGGAGGCAGGGAGTCGGTGTCGCGCTGATCAGGTTTGAGTTCAGCCGAAGGAGGTTTGTTGAGGATATTGACCGGGATAATTTCCTGGATGCAGTTTATGTACTGCGACAGGCTGTAAGCTTCGGTTTTGTATATATCGCCTATTACTGCGAGTCCCCCGCACATATCACCATAAAGGGTTCCGTAACCCACAGCGGCTTCGCTCTTGTTGGATGTGTTTAGCAGGACATACCCAAACTTATTTGCCAGGCCCATCAGTATGACTGCTCTAGCCCTTGCCTGCAGGTTTTCTTCAGCCACCCCAGGGGTAGTTCCTTTGAAATAGGGGCCAAGAGAATGTTGCAGGGCACCGAAGGTTTCATTGATGGGAATGATATCGAAGGGCACACCCAGGTTTTGCGCCAGCTGAACGGCATCATTGATGGAATGGTCGGTGCTGTATGGCCCGGGGAGTAATACGGCACGGCAGTTTTCGGGTCCCAGGGCATCAGCGGCAAGGACCAGCGTAAGAGCGCTGTCGAGTCCACCCGACAGTCCAAGGATGGCTTTTTTCAGGCCCAATTTTCCAAAATACGCCCGGATGCCAAACACCAGTGCCTGATAAATTACTTCGTTTTTTTCGGCTTCGCTAAGCTTAAGTGGGACAGGTTGCTCCTGGCTATTAATTACATCCTCTAGGTCGAACACACGTATACCTTCAGTAAAGGAATCGATGCGGCCCACCAGTCCTCCCTGGGGATTGTAAACAGCCGATTGCCCATCGAAGAGCAATTCGGCATGCCCACCCATTTGATTGGCAACAAAAAGCGGGAGACCATACTGGCGGGCGTTTTCTGAGAATGTATAGTGGCGGTCGGCCAGGTGGCTCCAAGCAAAAGGGGAAGCTGAGATGTTGATCATCAGATCGGGCTCCTCGCGAATCAGCACATCCATTGGGGTCATGGAATACAAAGCATGCACATCCAGGTTCCAGAGGTCCTCGCAAATGGTCAAGGCAATCTTCTTCCCTTTGAAATTGATTGTCTTAAAAGATGAAGCGGGTTCAAAATACCGGTACTCATCGAAAACGTCATAAGTGGGAAGCAAACCCTTATGGTAAGTGGCACTGATCTCGCCCTCGGCCAACAGGAAGGCAGAGTTAAGCAAGCGCTTGCCAAAGGCCTGGGGATTGCGACTGGGAGCACCTATGATGGCAGCAATGCCGAGGCATTGGCTGGCTATTTTACTGACGCCTTCTTCGCACAAATCAATGAAATGGTCCATTTCGAGGAGATCGCGGGGGGGATATCCGCATATCGCCAGTTCAGTAAACACCACCAGGTCCGCGCCCTGTGAACGGGCCCTGGCAAGGGCGTCAATCATTAAACCGGTGTTATGCTCGAAATGCCCTACGATAAAATCCAGTTGGGCCAGGGCAATTTTCATTTAGAAAGGTTTAGAACATGATCCCAAAAGTAAGTTCAAGGAAGTTGTTGATGGCGCTGGGTTTACGGCCGATGACATCATTGGTCCCTTTCAACACATTGGTAAACCCGTTGTTGAAAGTAAGGCCACCAACAAGGGCTGTTCTTCCACCAAGGGAATATTCGACCCCTAACCCCACGATCAAAGAGCCGCGCAGGAGGCGGGTTTCGCTTTTGATATCCTCGCGTTCGATGGTGATCTGGTCGCCGGAGGATTCATAGCTGTCGCTGGCTCTTGAGCGCAAATTAACCCCAAACCCAAAACCAAATCGCCCATAATAGGTCAGGTAACCGATCTCCTGGGTATGCATTTTGATGGTCAGGGGAATCTCAAGATAGTTTAACTTATAAGTCCTGGACAGATTCACCTGTTCGGTGACTGAAAGCTGGTAAGGATAAACCAACTTTCCTCCCACCATATTGATACTTATGCCGGTGGAGAAATCGTAAAAGTCACCGAGGCGAATGTCGCCAACAAATCCATAGGCGAATCCAATGCGTAAACCATCGCTTGTATAGTTACTGATTTCGGGACGCATCCAGGCAATGGATGGAGAGGCCTTTAAACCAAAACGAAATCCGCTGGGATCCAATGAAAAAGCAGCAGGGGCTAACAATGCAAGCAATATAACCGACAACAGTATTTTTTTCATAATTTTGGCATTTATAATTAAATACAATATTAACCATTATTTTTTATTTTTTGAGATTTAAGCAAAGCCAGTTTTGGTTTTAACCCCAAATTAAGATTCCTTATGAAGATCCGTTTAAACACCCAAAACCTTATTTTGATCCTTTTCCTTTTTTCCGTTGTTTTTGTTTCATGCGGTGGAGCAGGCAAAAAGCCGCATTACCAGGCTGATATTTCCGGGATCAAAATAGATCCGGTTTCCATTAACCGGTACGAGGAAATGCTCTTCAGCCTGAATCCCTTTGCCCTGAAGGAAGAAATTCAACCTTTCATTGATCAGTATGCTGTTTTCCTGGGCGAAAAGATTGAAACGGAGGAAGGACAACAGCAATTGTTTGATTATATTACCGATCCTCAAATCCGTGAATTGTATCTCGACACCGAAGAAGTCTGGCCTGATGTAGTTACCCTGGAAGGAGAACTCACGGAAGCATTTCGCTATTACCGCTATCATTTCCCCGAACAACAAATCCCAAGCGTTTTCACCTATATTTCAGGGTTGGATTATCAGTACCCGGTAAAGGATTTTGAAGGCAGTTTGGTGATTGGGCTCGATATGTACCTTGGGAAGGATTATCATTTATATCCTAAAGTCGGGGTTCCTTCCTATCAGACTTTTGGCATGCAGCCTGCCTTTGTGGCCATTGATGTGATGAAGTTGCTGGGAGAAAGACGGCTGGGAGAAATGTCAGCCTTACCCGAACGCTTTCTGGATTTCATGGTGTATGAAGGCAAGATCCTGTATTTTCTTGATTGCATGCTGCCCCAGCATCACGACACGCTGAAAATGACCTATACCAGTGAACAGCTTGGTTGGCTTCAAAACAATATGGGCAGGGCCTGGTCGTATTTCCTGGAAAATGAAATGCTTTATTCGAGTGACCGGCAGATTATCATTAAATTTCTTGGGGATGCCCCTTTTACGGCACCTTTTTCGAGGAATGCTCCGCCGCGAACGGCATCCTATATAGGATGGCAAATCGTAAGAAAATATATGGAAAAGAACCCGGATAAAGGGCTGATCGATTTATTCAGAGAGAATGACGCCCAGAAGATCCTGAATCAATCGGGTTTCAGGCCCTGATCCCTAAAGCCCTTCGGCTTCAAAGCCCTGGTTGAACGATTCAATCAACTCCAGAATGTCTTCGCGGCCCAGCCCGGTTTCACTGCTTGTAGCCACATAAGGGGGCAGAGGCTCCCATTGTTCGGAAAGCACCTTCATATAGGCCGCAATAGAGGATTGCCGTTGGTTGTGGGTCAACTTGTCGGCTTTGGTGAAAACCAGGTAAAAAGGAATTCCCCGGCTGCCCATCCAAGCCATGAATTCAAGGTCATTTTTCAGGGGTTCGTGGCGAATATCAATGAGCAGAAAGGAACAGACAAGATTGGGCCTTTTCAGCAAAAAATTCCGGATCATATTATCCCATTTCCGCTTGATTCTGACGGGGACTTTGGCAAATCCAAAGCCTGGAAGGTCGGTCAGGTACCAGGCCTCATTGATCAGAAAATGATTGATCAACTGGGTTTTACCCGGGCTGGATGATATTTTGGCCAGTTTGGAAAAGCCGGTAATGGAATTTATCAGTGAGGATTTCCCAACATTTGACCTCCCTATAAAGGCGTATTCGGGCAAAGTGCTCTCGGGACATTCCGCAAGGGAAGGTGAACTTTTAATGAATTCTGCTGAACGAATCACCATGAATAGCCTTTCTGGTCATTTAAAGGAAAAGTATGCTTCCATTTATTCCAAGTCCCTGTTTTCGAGGTAGCTCTTCATATACCGATCTTTCTTAGCTTCATGGATATCTGCAACGGTAATCAGGATGCCGGTCTCCTCTACCCCTCCGAATTCATGGTTGATGGCTGAACCAAAGGTTTTCATGGTAGAGCTCAGGGCAGCATAAGCATTGATGAGGGGTGGGATGGTTTCCTTTTGTTTACGGACGGCCTGGGAGAGCAGCCTGAAGTTCTCTTCCAGGTTATTTCCAGTAAAGACCTTCTCCAATTTCTCTACGGGTGTTTTCAATTCCAGGGGTTCGATGGGGTAAACCAGGTTTTCAGGATCGGGGAAAAACCGCCTAAGGAAATAGAGAATCAGGTCGCGGGCATATAAATTAAAATGGGTATACATGGTGACCTTTCCAAAATAATATTTAATATCAGGATAATCAATCACCAAGGTTCCCAAGCCATCCCAGAGGTTATCGAGGGAAAAAATGCTTTTGCGGTTTTCCCTGGAGGGCTGATAAGCAGGCTGAACGAAAGACCGACCCAGCTCAACGGTATAAGGAAAGTATTCGTTTAGAAATTTCTCAGAGAAACGAAACAGGCCAGAAGTGGCTAGCTTGGGCACACCCAGACTGTCAATCGGGGCGTCCTTGCATAGAAGATAGCGATAGCCTCCTACGATTTCTTCCTGTTCGGGATCCCAAACGATCAATTGTTCATAGGGCTGGGAACCGATATCGTAGTGGTCAATGTCGAAAGGTTTACCCGTACCCCCGCCGGCTGTACGAAAGGATAGTTCGCGCAGCCTTCCGATTTCGCGCATTAAATTAGGCGCATTGTTGGCGTTTATCACATAAATTTCATTGGAAGCGTTATTGGTTTTTCTTAGAAAACGCTCCCGGGTTAGCTCACCCTTTATCAGATCCCTGGCTACGGGGGGGATCAGCCCCTCTGTATTCTCCTTCATCTTGCTGGTTAAATTTGAAACCTCTAAACCTGAAATTTCAACTGGCCTTTCGGCAAACCGTAAACATGTGCCTTCATCCTTTCAGCCCACTGCTTATGCGTTAACGCATTAGTAAAGGTAGTGTATGAAACAGGTTCACCAAAGGTAATCGTAATATTTTTGTTTTTTTGCCTGAACATTTCATCGGGCAAATACAGCATCTCGATATTGGCCTTAATCCTTAAACGTTTCCGCCAGCGGGCCAGGTTATAAAAAAACCAGGAATTATTCCCATCGATATGAACCGGGATAATATCGCGCTGATATTTGATCGCTTTTGAAATAAAGGTTTTTTTCCACTCGAGGTCATAGATCCCATGCTTTTGTTTGCGCGAAACCAAACCGGCCGGAAAGATCAGGACTGCTTCATCTGACCTGAAAAGTTCGTCGAGCATACGGACTGCCTCATAGGAGTTGCGGCCGTGCTTGTTGATGGGCACAAACAACTCCTTGACATTGGGCAACTCCATGAGGATATCGTTGGCCAGGAATTTAAAGTCTTTCCTTTTCTTTCCCACCACGTGCATTAACGCCATCCCATCGAGCCCACCCAGGGGGTGGTTGCCGGCGACAATATAACGGCCTTCTTTGGGCAGGTAGCCAAAGTTCTGCGTGCGGATGTTTACCTTGAATTCATTCAGAAGGATTTCCTCCAGAAATTTATGGACATCAAGGTGATGAAGCCGACGCAAAGCGGCATTCATCTCATCCTGGTGAACAATCCGCTCCAGATACCGGATGATGAACTTGGGAATGTAAGGATAGATCTTTTTTCCCTTCTTCCGGAAAACACTGTCAACATCCAAAAAATCCCCAACTGGTTCTTCCTCTTCTTCCCTCATTAAATCATCCATGTGCGTATGCAGTAAAAAATTAATCCATTAAGCCATTCAGGTAACCTTCACGATGCAGAAAGGTCTGAAGCTGATAACACAAAATTAAGGATAATCCAAGAAAAAACATCGCATTCGCTAATAATCTGTATTCCAAAAACATGTATTACCAAATTAAATAAATGAAATTCTTTAATAATTGAATATCAGCCATTTATGAATTTTTTCTTTAAAATCAAGGGTTTCAAGGGCAAAAAGTTATCAACAATGTGGTAAAAAGTGGTAAAAAGTGGTAAAATTTGCCTTATATTTACAAACCAAAACCAATTCGTGGGAGAATGACATATCTTCTTGGAGAATTTGATATTAAGGTCGACTCCAAAGGCCGCTTCATGTTACCCTCTGGCTTGAAAAAGCAACTGATGGATGGTGACCAGGAGCGATTTGTCATTAACCGTGGATTTGAGAAAAACCTTACGCTATATCCGCAAAGCGAGTGGCAAAAGATTTCGCAGGAAGTAAACTCCCTGAATTTGTATAACAAAAAGAATCGTGAGTTTGTGCGATACTTTTTCAGGGGAGCTTCAGAAATCACGCTGGACGCAGCGAACCGATTGCTATTGCCCAAGTCGTTGCTTGAATATGCGGGGATAGATAAGGAGATCGTTCTTTTTGCATATGGACAAAGGATTGAGATCTGGGCAAGAGATGTTTACGAAGCAATGATGAACAATGAGCCGGAGGACTTCTCTTCGCTGGCGGAGGATGTCATGGGAAAAATCACCAAAGATTCCGGAAATGACAGGATATCATAAACCGGTTTTGTTGGGGGCTTCCATTGAAGGGCTTCAGGTGGTTCCTGAGGGGCGATTTGTTGACGCTACTTATGGAGGCGGGGGTCACTCAGCCGCCATACTTAAAAAACTGGGAGATGGAAAACTCATTGCTTTTGACCAGGACCGGGATGCTGAGGCCAATGTACCGGATGACCCAAGGGTCTTGTTTCTGAACCAGAACTTTCGGTATTTAAGGAATTTCCTGAAACTCTACAGCTTAATACCGGTGGATGGCATCCTGGCCGATCTGGGGGTATCGTCCCACCAATTTGACCAGGCCCAACGTGGATTTTCGATTCGTTTTGATGGTCCTTTGGACATGCGCATGAACCGGGAAGCCGGACTTACGGCCCGGGAAGTCATCAACGAATATCCAACGGAGAAGTTGGCAGACCTGTTCTTCCTTTACGGAGAACTGCGGAATGCTAATAAGATTGCAAGATCCATTGATCGACACCGAAAAGAGAGAAGCATTGAAACGACCCTTCAACTTACAGGAATCTTGGAGAAGCTGGCCCCAAAAGGAAAAGAAAACAAATTCTTTGCTCAGGTTTTTCAAACCCTCCGGATTGAGGTCAATCAAGAACTGGAAGCTTTAAGGGAGTTCCTTGAGCAAAGCGCCGATGTTTTGAAGCCAGGGGGGCGCCTGGTAGTGATCTCTTATCATTCGTTGGAGGACCGTTTGGTTAAGCACTTTATGAAGTCAGGCAACTTCAAGGGAGAAATTGAAAAGGACTTTTTTGGCAATCCATTGACGCCAATGGTTCCCATCGGGAAAGCGCTCATGGCCGGGGAAGAAGAAATGGAGCAGAACAGCAGGGCGCGCAGTGCCAGGTTGCGGATTGCAGAAAAAAGAACATAGAAGGAAAACACGGGGAATCAATAAATGGGGGCAAATAAATACAGACAGGAAAAGAAGAAAAAAACAGCAACCAAAAAGGGAGCTGTTTCGCGTTTCATCCACAACATATTGGATGGAAGTATCCTCACGAGGGAAGGGATGGCTGCATCACTGCCTTTTTTCTTTTTCCTGACAGGATTAGCTCTTTTCCTGATATCCAACACCTATTACGCAGAAAAAAAGGCACGTGAAGTGGAGGCTTTGCGCAAGGAGATCGTTGAGTTGCGCACCCGGCACACCTTAACGAAGTCGGAGCTGATGTACCTGAGCAATCAGTCGGAGATCGCACGCAGGCTTCACAGCCGGGGGTTTGTGGAATCAACAGTTCCGCCAAGGCAAATTCCTTCCAAAATATCGAATGGAAATCTGCTGAAAAAACTCATTCAATAAACTGAAGAAAACCAACAAACAGTCACTGGCAACAATGGATGAAAGGAAACAAATAATATTACGGACTTACCTGGTATATTTTGTCATGGTAATCTTCGGGTTTTCCATCCTGGTGCGGGTCATTTTTATTCAGACCGTTGAAGGAGAGTATTGGCGGGAGATGGCTAAAAATTCTACCATCCGTTATGAAAACATTGATGCCATTAGGGGTGATATTTGTGCTGATGATGGCCGGTTGCTTGCCACCAGCGTACCCATTTATGAGATCCGGATGGACCTTAGTCCTGAGGTAATCTCAGAGGAAGTTTACCGGCAAGGGATCGATTCGCTGGCATTGCGGCTCTCCCAACTTTTTGGTGACCGCTCAAAAGCCCAATACCTGCAGACGCTTAACCAGGCGCGAAACAATAAGGAGCGGTATTTCCTTGTCAAGCGTAATGTAACCTACAACCAGCTTCAAATCTTGCGAGATTTCCCAATTTTCAGGCTTGGCAAGTACCGTGGCGGCCGCATTGAGAATGAGCATGCCCGTAGGGAAATGCCTTACAGGACCATGGCTGCCCGCACCATTGGATACGAGGCCGAGGGTGTATATGTAGGCCTTGAAGGTGCTTACCGACGTGAGCTGGAAGGGATCCAGGGGAAACGCCTTATGCAGCGCTCAGCAGGCGGAAGCTGGGTGCCCATTAATGACGAAAATGAGATTCAGCCGGAAAACGGAAAAGACCTCATAACTACCATTAATATCACTATGCAGGACATGGTTGAAAATGCCTTGCTGAAGCAATTGAACAGGTTTGAAGCAGAGTTTGGGACTGCAGTGCTGATGGAGGTGTCCACTGGAAAGATCAAAGCCATTTCGAACCTGACCAGACAAGGTGATGGAAACTACCGTGAAACCTACAATTATGCCGTTGGGGAAAGTGCAGAGCCCGGATCGACCTTTAAACTGGCAAGCATGCTGGCTTTGCTTGAAGACGGGAAGGTAAATCCAGATGACATTGTTCATACCGGGGAAGGAGCAATCCGCTATGCAGACCGTATCATGCGAGATGCCAGGGATGAGGGTCATGGCAGTATCACAGTTAAACATGCTTTTGAGGTATCTTCAAACGTAGGCATTTCGCAGCTAGTATTTAATGCGTATAAGGATCGTCCCCAGCAGTTTATCGACAGAATAAAGGCACTGAAATTGGATCAACCTTTGGGCCTAGAAATTGCCGGTGAGGGCAAACCCTGGATCAACGACCCCAAGAGCCCCTCGTGGTCAGGGGTAACTCTTCCCTGGATGTCAATTGGCTATGAAGTATCCTTAACACCCCTGCAGACCCTATCTTTATATAATGCAGTTGCCAACCAGGGGCAAATGATGAAGCCGATGTTTGTGGAAGAAATCAGGCAAACTGGGAAAACCATCAAACGGTTTCAGCCCGAAGCAATTCAGCGGAGCATTGCCAGCCAGTCAACCCTGAAGTTGATCCAGGAAATGCTGATTGGAGTGGTTGAAAACGGAACAGCCAAAAACATTTACACCCCCCTGTATTCCATCGCCGGGAAAACCGGGACAGCCCAGGTGGCCAACACAAGCCAGGGATATCGCAACACAAGTGGAAAAACATCTTATCGCTCTTCCTTTGTAGGTTTTTTCCCGGCTGACCAACCGGCATACAGCATGATCGTGGTAATACACAATCCCAAGGGATATATTTATACCGGCAGCCAGGTTGCAGCCCCCGTATTCAAAGAGGTGTCAGATAAGATCTTTGCCACCCAATTAGAGTACCCCCAGCCCCAAACCACTGAGAATCTGCTGGCCTATCTCCCATCCTTTGGCAATGCTAATGCGGAGGATGTCAGGACCATTTATTCGGCTTTCGATTGCATGATGATCGACAATATTCAAAGCAGCTGGACAACTACAGTAGCCAGTAATGATACTGTCAGTTTCTGGGAGAAAAACTTAATTGAAAATCTGGTCCCTGATGCCGTTGGCATGAGTTTGAAAGATGCTTTGTATGTACTTGAAAATGCAGGTCTTCGTGTACGTTTTACTGGCCGTGGAATTGTCAGGCGGCAAAGTCTCCAACCAGGAGTGAGGGTCAATCCGGGCTATCAAATCTATATTGAGTTAAACTGAAAATTCAGAATTATTGGAGAACCTTCGTGACATATTATATAAAACTGAACTGCTCGAAACGCGGGGATTTACCGACCGTGTAGTGGAAGCCGTGGCGTTTGACTCGAGAAAAGTAGTGCCCGGCACACTTTTTGTTGCAGTAAAAGGGCTTACCACCGATGGCCACCTATATATCTCCAAGGCCATAGAAAGCGGTGCTACTGCAATTGTATGCGAAGAGTTTCCTGAAGAGACACCCGAAACGGTCACCTTTATAAAAGTCAGGAATTCAGCATATGCTCTTGGCATCATCGCTTCAAACTTCTTTGACAACCCTTCGGAAAAACTAAAACTGGTCGGAGTTACCGGCACCAATGGAAAAACTACGATAGTTACCCTCTTGTATGAGCTGTTTTCGCAACTGGGTTATACCTGTGGCTTGATCTCAACGGTACGCAACCTAGTTGGAGAAAAGGAAATCCAATCCAACTTTACAACCCCTGATCCCCTGCAGTTGAATGGCCTTCTGCATGAAATGGCTAATGCAGGTTGTGAATTTGTATTTATGGAGGTCAGTTCACATGCAGTGGTTCAAATGCGCATTGCCGGATTGACCTTTACAGGCGGGGTGTTCACCAACCTCACCCACGACCACCTGGATTTTCACAAGACCTTCAGTGAATATCTGAAAGCGAAGAAGACCTTCTTTGACCAGCTTGATGCGCGGGCATTTGCCATCACCAACCTGGATGATAAGAATGGCAGGGTGATGTTACAGAACACCCAGGCAAGGAAAAAGACCTACAGCCTGAAAAATATGGCTGATTACAAAGGCAAGATTTTGGAAAACGGTTTTTCTGGATTACAGCTCCTTATCGATGGAAAAGAAGTCTGGTGTAAGCTGGTAGGTGAATTCAATGCATACAACCTTCTGGCTATTTATGCTACTGCACGTATGCTTGGCCTCGAGCAGGATGAAGTGCTGACTGCCCTGAGTACTTGTAAACCTGCAGAGGGCAGGTTTGACTTTTTCAATGGACCAAATGGAGTGATTGGAATAGTAGATTATGCCCACACTCCGGATGCACTTGAGAATGTATTGAAAACCATAGATGAAATACGGACGGGGACAGAGAAACTGATATCGATATTTGGTTGCGGAGGAAACCGTGACGCGGCAAAGCGTCCGCAAATGGCAGCCATTGGAGCCAGACTTAGCAACCAGGTAATCCTGACCAGTGACAATCCCAGGAACGAATCGCCCGAGCAGATCATTGAAGAAATGAAAGCCGGCCTTGACCCTGTCAGCATTAGGCGGACGCTCACCATTGTAAACCGGCGTGAAGCCATCCATGCGGCATGTGCCATGGCAAACCCGGGTGACATTATCCTGGTTGCTGGCAAAGGACACGAAAAATATCAGGAGATCATGGGGGTAAAGTACCCCTTTGACGATAAGGAGATTTTAAAGGAATACCTGGGCTGAGCCAGGGGCAAATAAACGAAAGAGCAGAGCCATGCTGTACTATTTGTTCGATTACCTTGATAAAGCATTTGAGATTCCAGGAACAGGCGTGTTTCAATACATCTCGTTCCGTGCAGGCATGGCTGTGATTTTTTCGCTTTTCATTACCATGATCTCTGGCCGCAGAATCATTCGCATGCTTCAAAAGAAACAGGTCGGAGAGGTCGTACGTAACCTTGGGTTGGATGGTCAAATGAAAAAACAGGGCACACCTACCATGGGAGGTATCATTATCATTGCGGCCATTCTTATCCCAACATTGCTTTTTGCCAAACTGGACAATATATATATTATCCTGATGCTGATGTCAACCATATGGCTTGGCGTTATTGGCTTCATTGACGATTACATCAAAGTTTTCAAAAAGGACAAAAAGGGGCTGCATGGGCGATTCAAAATACTGGGACAGATCATTCTGGGCATTATTGTAGGGACCACCCTTTATTTTAATGACTCCGTTGTAATAAGGGAGAAGGATAACCAACCCCTGGAATTTGAAAACACCAGCCAGATAATGGTGCTGGAGGATTCATCAGGTCCGGCATCAGCATTTTCAATCGAATCGGTCAAATCAACCAAAACAACCATCCCCTTTTTTAAGGATAATGAATTTGACTATGCTGTATTGTTGAAATTTCTGGGAGGGGATTATTTCAAATGGTCATTCCTGATTTTTATCCCCATCGTCATTCTTATCATTACGGCAGTTTCAAACGGTGCAAACATAACGGATGGCCTTGACGGGCTGGCAACAGGAACTTCGGCCATCATCGGTGCTACCCTGGGAGTCCTGGCTTATGTGTCAGGTAATACAGTGTTCGCAAACTATCTGAACATCATGTATATCCCTATGACAGGCGAGCTTGTGATCTTTATAGCGGCCTTTGTAGGGGCCTGTATCGGCTTTTTGTGGTACAACACTTATCCTGCTCAGGTTTTTATGGGTGATACAGGCAGCCTTGCCCTAGGAGGAATCATTGCGGTGTTTGCCATTGTTATCCGCAAGGAATTGCTAATACCCTTGCTCTGCGGCATTTTTCTAGTCGAGAATCTGTCGGTAGTTATGCAGGTGAGCTGGTTCAAGTTCACTAAAAGACGCTATGGAGAAGGACGAAGAATTTTCAAGATGGCACCCCTCCATCACCATTACCAGATTCTGGGGTACCATGAGGCTAAAATCGTACAGCGGTTCTTAATTGTTGGGATCATCCTGGCCGTGTTCAGTGTGATAACATTAAAACTGAGGTAAAAATGAGCAGACGGCTGGTTGTGCTTGGCGCAGGAGAAAGCGGAACAGGAACAGCCATTTTAGCCCGCAAAAAAGGATGGGATGTTTTTGTCTCCGAAAAGGGAGCCATCAAAGAACAATACAAAAACGCTCTTATACATCATGATATCAGCGGGGAAGAAGGGAAGCATTCCGAGAATTTGATTTTGAATGCTAATGAAGTGATGAAAAGTCCGGGCATTCCCGAAAAGGTTTCGATTGTTCAGTCCATTCTGCATAAAGGGATACCGGTCATTTCAGAGATTGAGTTTGCTGGACGATATACCCGTGCAAAAACCATCTGCATCACTGGCAGTAA
This sequence comes from Bacteroides sp., assembly GCA_036351255.1. NCBI lineage: Bacteria > Pseudomonadati > Bacteroidota > Bacteroidia > Bacteroidales > Bacteroidaceae > Bacteroides > Bacteroides sp. The sequence continues at coordinate 33,369 of JAZBOS010000109.1, read as the reverse complement.
TGGTAAAACCACCACAACCCTGCTCACCGGGCACCTGTTGAAAAAGGCAGGCCTGAATGTGGGTATTGCGGGAAATGTGGGAAACAGTTTTGCCTGGCAGGTGGCAGAAGAGAACCACGACGTATATGTTCTGGAAATATCTTCCTTTCAATTGGATGGGATGAAAGACTTCAGGGCAGACATTGCAGTGCTTCTCAACATCACGCCCGACCACCTCGACCGCTACGGTAACAGCTTTGAGAATTACATCGGGTCGAAGTTGCGCATTTTGCAGAACCAGACCCCAGCTGATAAAATCATTTTCTGCGCCGACGACCCCGTGTTGGAGGCCAGGATAAAACAAACGGAAAACGGACCCGGGCTGATCCCCTTCAGCATAAAGAAAACCCTGAAGAAAGGCGCCTGGATTGACAGAAAAGGCAAGTTGAATATAAACATAAAATCTGAGGGATTCACCATGGACCTCCTTGAACTGAGTCTAAAAGGGAAACATAATATTTACAACAGTATGGCCAGTGGCATTGCCGCCCGCCTGGTCGAAATCCGCAAGGAAGTTATAAGAGAAGGCCTCAGCGACTTCCAAAATGTGGAACACAGGCTGGAGTCAGTGGGTTTTGTCCGTGGCATAGAGTTCATCAACGACAGCAAAGCAACCAATGTGAATTCCACATGGTATGCACTTGAGTCGATGAATAAACCGGTCATTTGGATCGTTGGGGGGCAGGATAAAGGCAATGACTATTCAGAGTTGACCGAATTGGTTCAAAAGAAAGTTAAAGCCATCGTTTGCCTGGGCAAGGACAACAGCCATATCCTGGAAGTCTTTGGTGAAAAGGTACCCGCAATTTTTGAAACCCGTTCAGCCGCCGATGCAGTCAAAGCTGCATATCTGGCAGGCAATCCGGGTGATGTAGTATTATTATCGCCTGCATGTGCCAGCTTCGACCTTTTTGAGAATTTCGAAGACCGGGGCAAACAATTTAAGCAGGCAGTTTACGACTTATAATAAATAAGGAAATGAACAGAATCCTTGAAAAAATTAAAGGTGACAGGGCAATCTGGATGGTGGTGATCTTTTTGTCCATTTTTTCCCTGCTGGCCGTTTACAGCTCAACGGGCACGCTGGCTTACCGGTTTCGCGCGGGGAATACGGGTTACTATATCATTAAGCATTTCATCATTATGTTGTTAGGCTTGGGCTTAATGGTGCTGGCCAGCCGGGTGAAGTACACCTATTACTCAAGGATTTCCCAACTTGCCCTTTGGATTGCCGCTCCCCTGCTGTTGCTTACATTGGTAAGGGGGACCAACATCAACGAGGCCAACCGCTGGCTTACCCTGCCCATCATAAATATCAGTTTCCAAAGCTCAGACTTTGCCAAGTTGGCTTTGATTATGTTTGTTTCGCGTATACTGACCAAAAAACAGGAAACCATCAAAGATTTCAAGGATGCCTTTGTTCCGGTGCTGGTGCCCATTCTGATCATTACGGGACTCATCCTTCCTGCCAACCTCTCAACAGCAGGGATCCTGTTTCTTACTTGTGTTATCCTGATGTTTATCGGAGGGGTCAACATTAAATACCTATTAGCCTTTGGAGGAATCGGCCTGGCAGGTCTCGCCCTGTTTATTCTAATTGCCACCAAAATGCCTGAGGGAAGCAGGGTTTCTACATGGTCAAATCGCATTGAAACTTTCGTTGGTAAACCAGGAGATAATTACCAAACGGAGCAGGCAAAAATCGCCATTGCTACAGGAGGTGTTTTTGGTAAAATGCCTGGTAATTCGACCCAGCGTAATTTTTTACCTCACGCCTACTCCGACTTTATCTATGCCATTATCATCGAAGAATATGGCCTGATAGGGGGCTTTATTGTCCTGATCTTATACCTGATATTGTTTTACCGCGGAATCAGAATCGCCCGGGAAAGCCCCGGCACATTCGGGGCATTGCTGGCAGCCGGTCTTAGTTTCAGCCTTGTATTTCAGGCAATGATCAATATGGCAGTGGCCGTGGATCTTTTCCCGGTAACCGGTCAGCCCCTTCCCCTGATCAGCATGGGAGGAACTTCCTTATGGTTCTCCAGCCTGGCCATTGGGATCATATTAAGTGTCAGCAGAAAAATTGAAGAAAACGAATTAAATGGAAAAGCCATTGTCACAAGCTGATGAGCTGAAGGTGATCATTGCCGGAGGCGGCACCGGGGGCCATGTGTTCCCGGCCATCGCTATAGCTTTGGCCCTGAAAAAGAAGGTTTACAATGCAAAAATTCTTTTTGTAGGTGCCAAGGGGCGTATGGAAATGAAGAAGGTGCCTGCAGCAGGATTTCACATCATTGGACTGAACATTTCAGGCATACAGCGCAGGCTGACCTGGAAAAACTTGCAAGTACCATTTAAGTTACTCGACAGTTTGGTGAGGGCCAGAAATATCGTGAAGCGTTTTAAACCGGATGTTGTGATCGGGGTGGGTGGCTATGCCAGTGGCCCCATTGTCAGAGCAGCAGCCAAACAGGGCATTCCCACGCTGATACAGGAACAGAACTCATTCCCGGGCCTTACCAACCGGATCCTTGGAAAAAAAGCAGACAAAATCTGTGTGGCCTATGAAGGCATGGAGCGCTTTTTTGAGAAATCAAAACTATACCTTACCGGGAACCCTGTCAGACAAGACATTGTTAGCCTGGAGGGCAAATATGAAGAAGCCATGACATTCTTTGGCTTTTCAGCAACCCAACCTGTCCTTTTCGTAACCGGCGGAAGTCTTGGCGCCTATTCGATCAATGAAAGCATTGCGCACAACCTACAGTTCTTCATGGAAAAGGGAATTCAGCTCATCTGGCAAACGGGCACCCACTTTTACCAGAATGCATTGGGCCTGGTAAAGGGTTATGAAAACCAGGTCTATGTAAAGCCTTTCATCGACAGGATGGACTTTGCCTATGCAGCTTCCGATGTAGTAATCAGCCGGGCAGGCGCCATTGCAGTTTCTGAGATATGCACCGTACAGAAACCTGCCATTCTGATTCCATCACCCAATGTTGCTGAAGACCATCAAACAAAAAATGCCCTGGCCCTGGTAAATCACCATGCAGCGGTGCTGGTCAGGGATGCAGAAGTAAAGGAAAAGCTGGGGCCTGTTGTGTTCGACCTGATCCAGGACGAAGAAAAACGATTCAGGCTAAAGGAAAAACTCGTTGGTTTATCATTCAGGGATGCTGCTGATGTGATTGCAGGGGTGGCTTTAAGCCTGGTAAAAAACAAATAAAATGAATATTAACCGCTTAAATAACATATTCTTCCTCGGCATTGGAGGCATTGGCATGAGTGCCCTTGCCCGCTATTTCCATGCCAGGGGAGTCAATGTTAGCGGTTACGACAAAACTCCCTCCTCCATTACCAACGCCCTGCAACAGGAAGGCATTCAAATCTGGTTTGAGGATCAGGAAAACATCATTCCTGAAAATCTTGACCTGGTTGTTTATACGCCTGCAGTTCCCAAAAACACTGTTTTGTTCAACGGGCTGGAAAGCAGGAATATTCCCATGATGAAGCGGGCAGAACTGCTTGGCCTGATTACCAATGACATGAAGACCGTTGCCATTGCTGGCACCCATGGAAAAACAACCATTAGCACCATAATTGCCCACATCCTGAAAACAGGCGGAATTAAAACCACTGCTTTTTTGGGGGGCATCAGTGTGAATTACCAAACGAATTTCCTTTCAGAGGAGCCTTCAGAATGGGCCGTTGTGGAAGCTGACGAATTCGACCGGTCTTTCCTCCAATTGAAACCGGATATTGCCCTGGTCAGTGCCATGGATGCTGACCACCTTGACATTTACGGCTCAGAATCAGCCTTAATTGAAAGTTTCAGGGAATTTGTAAAAAGAATAAAGGCCGATGGCACCCTGGTGATTAAAAAAAGCCTGGAAGGCAAGCTAGATTTCCCCGGAGAAACCTTGACCTATGATTGCGAGGGGCCGGCAGCGTTTATGGCAAGGGAATCCGAAGTTAAAAACGGGAAGTTTTATACTGCCCTTGACGGGATGATAAAAACCCCGCAATTTGAACTGGGCTTCCCGGGCCACCATAACCTGGAAAACGCTTTAGGTGCAGCAGCCATTGCCTGGCGTATGGGCATGGACAGTATAACCATCATGAATGCCTTGAACACATTCAGGGGAGTAAAACGCAGATTTGAGATCTGTTACCAGGGACCGGCTGCCGTTTACATTGATGATTACGCCCATCATCCTGAAGAGATCAAAGCCTGTATTAAAGCTACCAGGTTGCTTTATTCCGGGAAAAAGATAACAGCAATCTTCCAGCCTCACCTTTTCAGCAGGACCCGCGATCTTGCCGAACAGTTCAGTGAATCACTGGGACTTGCAGATGCAGTTTGGATGCTCGATATCTATCCCGCAAGGGAACTGCCTATTGAAGGGGTGCATGCAGAAATGCTTTTGGAAAAAATTGATCTGAAAGAGAAATTCCTGATCCGTAAGGGAGAGGTTCTGGAAACCCTGGAAAAGAACCCACCGGAAGTATTACTGACAATGGGAGCAGGCGATATCGACCGCCTGGTTCCCGATATTGTTGAATTCCTGAAAAGAAAGGCTTTATGATCCGGAAATTAATAAATATACTGCTGCTTATCGCCATACCAGTCGCAACCTTGGTTCTGCTGGGATTTGCCGTGGAAGAAAACCGAAAACTCCCCTGTAATCAGCTCCTGGTGAGCGTGGATTACCGTTGCGGCCATCAGTTCATCACCCCGGAGGAAGTAAAAGCCAAGGTTGAAAATTCAGTTAGTGAAATCGAAGGACAGCAGTTGCCCGAGGGCAAATTAGGCCAGATTGAATCGGTGGTTACAGGAATTCCCTATATTGAGAACGCCAGTGTTTTTCAAACCATTGATGGAGACCTGAATATAACCATTACGCAACGCCAGCCAATAATAAGGGTCATCAATTCACACAACCAAAGCTATTACCTGGACCGCAAAGGGTCAATGATGCCCCTTAGCCAGGAATACACAGCAAGGGTTTTGGTAGCGACAGGGCACATCCATGCCGGTTACTCTCCTTTGATGGATCTCCGGGAAGAAAAAAAACCAGAGGAGATTTCTACCAATGAAAGAATTTTAAGGGAGCTGTTTCACCTGGCCAATTTCATTGAGAACGATCCATTCTGGAATGCATATATCGACCACATTTATGTCACCCAAAATGGCCAGTTCGAATTAACGCCCAAGAACGGAGCACATGTTGTTGAATTTGGAACCCTGGATCAAATGGAAGAAAAATTCCAGAAACTGATGATCTTTTACCAAAATGGTTTGACCAGAACCGGTTGGAACCATTACAGAAGAATTAATTTAAAATATAGTAATCAAGTAATTTGTTCAAAATAAGCACTGTTATGACACAATCAGAAATTGTCGCCGGATTAGATATTGGGTCCACCAAGATCGCTTGTATCGTTGGACGGAAAAATGAATACGGAAAAGTCGAGATTCTGGGGCTTGGTCGCTCCGATTCCCTTGGTGTGAACAGGGGTGTGGTTGAAAACATTCAAAACACCGTGGACTCCATCAATAAGGCGGTAGCCGAAGCCAGCCATAATTCTGGGGTTGACATAAAAGTAGTCAACGTGGGGATTGCCGGGCAGCATATCCGCAGCCTACAGCACCGTGGGAGCATCATGCGCAACAGCATTGATGACGAGATCGAACAGGACGATGTTTCCAACCTCATTGAGAATATGTACAAACTGGTTTTGCCTCCCGGAGAAGAAATAATCCATGTAATCCCGCAGGAGTATATCATTGACAATCAGCAAAGAACCCGCATCCCAATTGGGATGTCAGGAATTTTGCTCGAAGCAAACTTCCATATCATCACCGGGCAAGTGGCGGCTGCAAAAAATATTGAGAAATGTGTAAAAAAGGCTGGCCTTGAGATTTCAAGTATGATCCTCGAACCCCTGGCATCGGCCGAAGCCGTTCTTAGCAGCGAAGAAAAAGAAGCCGGCGTAGCGCTGGTTGATATTGGTGGAGGCACAACCGATATTGCTATTTTCCAGGATGACATTATTCGTCATACAGCTGTGATTCCACTGGGTGGAAATGTGATTACCGATGATGTGAAGGAAGGCTGTTCCATTATCCGCAGCCAGGCTGAAGAGTTGAAAAAACGATTTGGTTCATCCCTTGCCAGCGAAAACAAAGATGAGGAAGTGGTTTCCATCCCCGGGTTGAAAGGCCGTAGCGCAAAGGAGATTTCACTGAAAAACCTGGCCCATATTATCCAGGCAAGAATGGAAGAAATCATCGAACACGTGCTTTACGAAATCAAAAATTCAGGCTTTGAAAAGAAACTTATTGCAGGAATAGTCCTTACCGGCGGTGGCAGCCAATTGCGTCATGCAGCCCAGCTTACCGAATTTATTACCGGCATGGACACCCGCATTGGGTATCCTAATGAGCATCTGGCCAAATCCCTTTCGGGCGAAACTGGAAGCCCTATGCATGCCACAGGGATTGGCCTGGTAATAAAAGGTCTGGACAATAAGGAGTTTTTGAAGAAAAGACAAACCTCAAAAATCTCCAAGCCTGGCATAGGCTCCGGATTCTTTTCAAGACTATTCAATCAAGGTATTGATTTTTTTGAAAAAGACCAGTCCGTTTAATCCGATTTTATTAACAATAAGGCGGAAAAACCTGTTAATAAAAGTTCCATTTTCCCCTTCAACCTCTAAATGAAAATATTTACCTTCAACCCCGAAAATTATGACCAAAGAAATGATCAAATTCGACCTGCCAAAAAACCAATCATCCATTATCAAAGTATTGGGTGTTGGTGGCGGCGGCAGCAATGCCGTTAACCACATGTTCAAGCAAGGTATTGAAGGTGTTGACTTCATTGTATGCAATACCGACAGCCAGGCATTGGACATGAGTCCTGTCCCCAATAAAATTCAACTTGGTGTGAGCCTCACCGAGGGAAGAGGTGCCGGAAGCCTCCCTGAAGTAGGTAAAAATGCCGCCATAGAAGACCTGGAACGCATCAAGGAAGTATTGGATAAGGGGACCAAAATGTTGTTTATCACAGCTGGGATGGGTGGTGGTACCGGTACGGGTGCAGCCCCTGTTATTGCCAGCGCCTCCAAAGAAATGGGAATCCTCACCGTTGGGATTGTTACCATCCCTTTTATGTTTGAAGGAAGAAAACGCCGGCAGCAAGCTGAAGAAGGCATAAAACAACTTCAGGAACATGTTGATACCCTTCTGGTTATCTGCAACGACCGCTTGCGCGAGCTCTATGGAAACCTTTCGGTTACCGAAGCTTTTGCCCGGGCAGACAATGTTCTGACAACAGCAGCCAAAGGCATTGCCGAGATCATCACCCTTACCGGGAATATCAACGTTGACTTTGCTGATGTAAAAACCGTCATGTCAAACAGTGGCGTAGCCATCATGGGCAGCGGAAATGCCGAAGGCGAAAATCGTTCCATCAAAGCCATTGAAATGGCCCTCTCTTCTCCTCTGCTCAACGATAATAACATCCGCGGTGCAAAAAACATTTTGCTTAACATTACCAGCGGCACTGAGGAGATCCTTATGGATGAGATCACCGAGATCACTGATTATATCCAGGATGAATCAGGCTCAACCGCTGAGATTATCTGGGGACTGGGTAAAGACGAATCCCTGGGGTCAAAAATCAATGTTACCCTTGTAGCTACAGGTTTTGGAGTGGGCAAAGGCTATCAGCCTGACCAGATGCCTGAGAAAAAGGTGATCAAGATGGATCAGGAAACCGAAAAAGCCAGACATGTGGGTCAAAATGAGCCTTACCAGGAGGAAGCTGGTGGCATGAGAAAATATACCAGGCAAAATCCTCCGGCAGAAAAGACCCCTGACAACAAACCCGAGATTCGGGCAGACCAGCCAGCCGTGACTTTCGAGTTTCCAGTCTCAGAGGACAACAATTCGTTCAGGGATTCCAAGGCCACCCCCAGCAACCAAAACGCTCCTTACCAGGAAACCAGACCGGAAGAAGAGCCCATGGCAAATCCTGTATCAGAAGCCGAACTGCAGCGAAAAATTAGGGATAGGGAGCAACGACTGCGCGAATTGAGCATGAAACTCAAAACCCCTGAAGGCCTCCAGGATCTGGAAAGACAACCTGCTTTTGTAAGACGAAACGTAAACCTTAACAATACCCCTCTGAGTTCTGAGTCACAGGTCTCCAGATACACTTTGAATGAAGGAGACGATGAGAAAGTGCAGATAAAATCAAATAATTCGTTCCTTCATGATAATGTAGATTAGATTCATTTCAGGTTTCCCTTTTTTTTGTTTTCATCATTCTTTGGTTTTGTTTTCTCGAAAAGGTGGCTGCCTTAGTAACTTGAGGCAGTCCCTTTTTTTTGCCTAAACCGAAGAAGCCACTGGCCCAGAACCCATTAAATATCTGTTATTCATACCTTTAACCAACATTTCACGTATCCAGCAGGACCCGGACAGGTTCCTTTTGGAGTGATCCCTGACTCGGTGTTTAACCGGTGTTTAACCAGTGTTTATTCAGTTTAAACCGAATAAACACCGGTTAAACTACGACCATGGTAAGAGCCGGAAAAGGCTCTGTTGGAATCATTGGACTGGAAGTGCTGTTGACTGACGAGAATGATAAACCAATGATCAAAACCTAAAATAAACATTGAAACATTTGAGGTTCTCGTCCGGCCTTCCCTTAAAAAATAATGGTAACAACCCATTTCTCTTATTTGAATTAGCAAGGAGGTTAACCGCCAAAAGGCCATTGAGGTAATTTCTTTTCGGGGGGTCTTGTCGAGACGAGGCCTTTTATTCTTAAATTTGCCTTCAATTTTAAGTCACTGAAGTCATTAGAAAGAATGAAGCATTTCAAAAATTTGTCTGTTATCCGCTTTCTCATTCCTGTTTTTATCCTTGGTCTGATTACATCCTGTGGTTCGGACGATCCCGAAAAACAGGCCGAAAAAGACCGGGAAAAAATCCTGGAATATATTGAAGAACATGATCTGGATGCCCAGGAACTTGAATCCGGTGTTTTCTATGTCATTGAAGAAGAAGGTTCTGGAAGTTTCCCCACAGAAACATCCACCGTAATTATTAATTATACAGGCTTCCTGTTAGACGGGGATGAATTTGGTGCAGGCACCGCCTCCACCTTCAACCTTAATAGTACCATCCTGGGATTTAAATACGGAATCCCGATGTTCAACCGCGGCAGCAAAGGGATTCTCCTCATTCCTTCGGGGCTTGCTTACGGCGAATATGGCTCATATACCATTCCTCCCAATGCCGTGTTGATATACAACATTGAAATGATTGACTTTTTATAAGCCTAACAATTTGATTTTTTTCTTAAAAGGCTCAAAAAGTATTGTTACTTTTGCAGTCAAAATAATTCCGAAAAATGGCAAGCATAAAGAACCTTAAGAAAGACCTCAATTATTTGATCGATGAAGTGATCGGCACTTGCATGATCCACCAGTATACCCAACAGGATAAGCGCGAAGAGTTGGATCAGATCATTAACGAGATGATTGAGTTCCGCGAAAATATGATCTACCGGATCAACAATCCTGAGGTCAACGGAAACGGACAAAGCCTCCGGATCTTTTACCGTTCGCTGTTTGACGAATTGCTCGAAAAAGTGAATAGCGCTTTTGATAAATTGAATAAGATAACCGATTAAGCATCGGTAAACAAAAGATCTCAAAGGCGCTTCAAGCGCCTTTTTTTATCAGATACAACATCATCATGTGCGGTAGGTATTCCATTAGCAAAAAGGCCAGGGAAATCGGTGAGCATTTCAATGTCACGATACCTTCAGGTTTTCAGGGCGAACTATTCAATGCTGCTCCTGCTCAAAGCCTGCCGGTGATTGCTATGAATCAACCCCTTAGCATACAAATGTTTCAGTGGGGACTTAAAGCCCCCTGGAAAAACGCTTCGGGTGAGTCTTCGCTGGTCATCAATGCCCGCTCTGAATCCCTGCGTGCAAAAAAAATGTTCAGCCGTCTGCTCGACGGCCAGCGATGCATCATTCCTGCTGATGGTTTTTTTGAATGGGAAAAAACCAGGAAAATAAAACAACCCTGGCGATTTCTGTTGGAAAGCGAAGAACTATTTTCCTTCGCGGGCCTTTTCGATCTGATGGAAACACCCGATGGCTGCCGCTACTATGCCTTTTCCATCATTACAACCCAGGCCAATTCACTACTCGAAGGAATTCACGACCGTATGCCTGTTATCCTGGACCAGGAGGGGCATGCTGCCTGGCTCAGGGAAACCAGTCCGTCCGTTTTGGATGACCTTCTTCAGCCCTTCCCTTCCGAAAAAATGAAACATTATAAGGTTTCCCAAAAAGTAAACAATGCTGCCAACAACAACCCTGAATTAATAAAACCATGGCAGGACCCCAACCTGACACTTTTTTAGTCAAAAAAGCGTTGCATAATTAACACTTCAATTACAAGAAAGAATGAGAAAAACATCAGCCGGATCCAATGGAGGCCGGCGAAACCAACGTCAGGAGACCCCTGGCAGAAGAAACACGGGAAAGCATACCAGCCGTGAGGCCCGTCCCGACAAAAGAAACCGGGAGGACAAGCCCTATAAGAAAGACAGCAGACCTTCCAGAGAGGATAACAGGCCTTCGAGAGAAAACAGGTCCTATCAGAAAGACACCAGGCCTTCCAGGGAAGACAAGCCTTATCAGAAAGACAGCAGACCTTCCAGGGAAGACAACAGGCCTTCCAGAGAAAACAGATCCTATCAGAAAGACAGCAGATCTTCCAGGGAAGACAGGCCTTATCAGAAAGACAGCAGACCTTCCAGGGAAGACAGGCCTTATCAGAAAGAAAGCAGACCTTCCAGGGAACGACCTTTCCAGAAGGATCGCAGCGCTACAGACAGCAGGCGAGAAAAGCCTGCTTCGCCCTATTCACGAGACCGAAAAAAGTCAGCGGATGATTCGCAAGCCCGCGAAAAACGCTTTTCAAAAGATCGCCCTTTTAAGAAAGAAAGGTATACAGACGGTCCTGAAAAAGTTACGGACCGGCCAAAATTTGGCCGAAAGCCAGCGCCCCGAAAAGACCCTGCAGACGATAGCATCCGCCTGAACAAATATATTGCCAATGCAGGGGTCTGTTCCCGTCGTGAAGCTGACATGCTTATTAAAAATGGGGCCATAACCGTGAATGACGAGATCGTTACCGAAATGGGCATCAAAGTCAAGCCGGGGGATGTGGTGAAGTATGGCAATGAACGGCTTATCAATGAGAAAAAAGTGTACGTCCTGCTCAACAAGCCCAAGGATTACATCACGACTTCCGACGACCCCCAGGAACGCAAGACCGTTATGGACCTCATCAGGGGTGCATGCCCCGAAAGAATCTATCCCGTAGGACGCCTCGACAGGAATACCACTGGACTTCTCCTGCTGACCAACGATGGTGAACTGGCTAAAAAACTGACTCACCCCAGACATGGCGTTAGTAAACTTTACCATGTCCACCTTGATCAGCCTGTCAAAAAAGCAGACCTGGAATCAATCGCACAGGGCGTGAAAATTGAGGATAACCTTGTAGTGCCAGATGCCGTATCATATATTGACAGAGCAGAGAATAAAAAAGAAATCGGCATTGAGATTCACTCCGGGCAAAACCGGATTGTAAGGCGCATCTTTGAGCATTTTGGATATAAGGTAACCAAACTCGACAGGGTAACCTTTGCCGGACTAACGAAAAGAGACCTGCCCAGGGGTAGATGGAGATTCCTCTCTGAAAAAGAAGTGAATTTCCTGAAAATGATCCGGTAAAAACCGACAAAACTGAATGGATCGAACAGGGCTCAGTAGAAAAAAACTTATACTGAAATTCCTGAAACTTGCAGGAATTTCGGGTGGGATTTTTGTTGTTGCTCTTTTCCTGCTTCTTAGCCTCACTGCCTTGATCTTTCAAAACAAGATCAAGGAGGTGTTTGTTGAAACCATTAACCAGAACCTGAATACAGAGGTGGCGGTCGATAATATCCGCCTGGATGTTATCAGGCGATTTCCGCTGGCATCAGTGACCTTTTCTGGGATTTCCATTCCAGGGAAAAAGGATCAAACGGATGAAACGCCTCTTCTCCTTCAAGCTGACCGGATCTATTTCAAATTCAGTTTATGGAGCTTCCTGCTTCGAAACTATACCATTCGTGAAGTTGAAATAAACCACGCAAGCATTCACCTGAGTATTGATTCGAGAGGGAACCCTAATTACCGGGTTTGGAATTCCAGTGAAGTGGAGCAAGATTCTGAATTTGCCTTCGACCTCAAAAAGGTATTGTTAACAAGCGTTCATTTCGTTTATCACGATCAGCCCCAGAGTAGTTTGATAGATCTGGATATTGGCAAGGCCACCATGAGCGGAAACTTCAGAAACGCCTCCTATAACCTGACTGCCCGAGGCAACCTGATGGGCAACCTGGTGGCTATTGATTCGGCTGTTTTTATCCGGGAACGCCCTCTTGAGATCGATATGATCCTGCAGGTGGACAATAACCGTGAATTTTTATTTAAGAAAGGAATTCTGGAGGTCAATCAAAATGTCCTTGAATTGCAAGGCACTATCGCCAACCTTAAGGAGGGTCTTCTTTTTGATACCCAGATCCAGGGAAAACAACTGCAACTGGGCCAGCTATTGACCGACCTTCCCGAAAGCCTTCTCCCCTATGTGCAAGGATACAGGGGAAAAGGAACTCTGGAGGCAGATGTAAAGATCAATGGATTACTGACTGCTGAGGAGAATCCTTACATCCAGGCTTCTTTTAACATTTCACGGGGTGAACTCACTCACCGGGGCAGCAATCTGACGCTTAAAAAGATTCAGCTCAACGGGCTTTTCGATAATGGGTCGAAACGTAACCTCACCACTTCCACCTTGGCTTTTGACCAGTTTTATACAACCATCAACAAAGGCGAATTAAGGGGTCATTTCTCCATGGCTGATTTCACCAAACCGCGGCTCGATTTTAACATGTTTGCCGATGCCGATGCCGGCGACCTGGTGAAACTCTTCCGGATAGATACCATCCAGAAAGCATCCGGAAGGATCCAAATGGACCTGAACTTCAAAGGAGGTATGAGTGAGAAAAATCGCTTTACCGGACAGGATTTCATTTCAGCACGGGCTTCGGGTACCTTGAATTATGAGGATCTCAAATTTGAAATTAAGGATAACCCGCTGGCTTTTTGCGAATTTAACGGAGCTTTACTTTTCAGTAATAATGACCTGGTGGTGGAGAACTTCAGCGGTCACGCCGGAAGCAGTGACTTTGAACTGAAGGGCTATTTCCGCAATGTCCTGCCATTCCTTTTCCTTGAAAACGAAAAAATTAACATTGTAGCCAGTTTATACAGCAACAACTTAAATTTTAACGAATTGCTGAAGCATAATGTTAGCGAAGCCGATACCACTTACCACCTGAGTTTTTCTGATCGCATTGGTTTTAACCTGGAGGCCAATGTAGTCCACTTGACCTTTCAAAAATTTGAGGCTACCCACGTGATGGGGCAGGCAAGCCTTCAAAACAAACGCTTTCTTGCCCAGGACCTTTCCTTCAGGTCAATGGAGGGGCAGATCAGGGCTTCAGGCTATATCGACGGGGTGCGCGATGATTATTTTACCGTTGGATGTCGCGCAAGGGTGCAGGAAGTCGATATCAACCAGTTATTCTACCAGATGGGAAACTTCGGCCAGACCAGCATCACCGACGAGCATATCTTTGGGAAAATGACTGCTGATATTGATTTCTCGGGACGCTGGACCCCTAACCTGGCAGTGGACTGGAACAGCATTGAAACCACTGCCGATATGCGGGTTGAGCAAGGTGCACTGGTTAACTTTGAGCCCCTGATTGCATTGTCAAGGTTTCTAAGAGTCGATGATCTGGATAAGGTTACCTTCTCAACCCTTGAGAATCAGATTAGGATCAAGGAAAAGAAAATCATCATTCCTGATATGGAGATCAACTCCAGCGCCCTTAACCTGAAGGTTTCCGGCGAACACACCTTCGAAAACAAAATTGATTACAGGATACAGGTACTCCTCAGTGAGATCCTCTCGCGAAAAAACCGCCAGAGGAGAAATCCCCAGGAACAATATGGGGATATTATTGACGACGGACTGGGCCGCACAACCCTGTTCCTGAGGGTTACCGGGACAACTGAAAATCCGGAATTTGGCTACGATGCACAGGGCGTGCGCGAAAAAATGCGCGACAACTTACAGCAAGAGGGTCAAAACCTCCGTGATGCCTTCCGCAGGGAATTTGGTGGTAATGAACCCTCTATTGAACCTATCGATTCGATCCCTCCCGAAACTCAACGCCAGGGACTGTTTCGAAGGAAAAAGGAAAAAACAAAATTTGAAATCGAATGGGATGAAGGAGGTCCCTGATCCTCAACAAGCACTCCTTATGATCGTTTTTCCAAATGCTAAAATAAACCTTGGGCTCAACATTCTGGAGCGCCGCCCCGATGGCTTTCATAACATTGAATCGCTGCTTTTCCCAATAAAATTTACGGATGTTTTGGAAGTGATCCCGGCAGAGCCTGATTTTGTTCCCTTCGCATCTACAGGACTAAAGATCCCCTCCAATGGGAAGCCTAATCTTTGCCAGCAAGCTTACTTCCTTTTAAAAGAAAAGTACTCAATCCCTGGGGTTTCCATCCACCTCCATAAAAACATTCCTTCGGGTTCTGGATTGGGGGGAGGTAGCGCTGATGCGGCATTTACCCTAAAATTGCTTAACCAGCTTTTCTCACTGGGCTTAACCACCGTTGAACTGAAAAGGCTTGCTGCAAAACTGGGCAGCGACTGCCCTGTTTTTATTGACAACCAATCCCAGTTTGCCGCTGGACGGGGTGATGTTCTGGAACCCTTTAAGGTAAATCTCTCAGGCTTTCACTTGGCATTGATCATCCCTCAAGTTCACGTGAGCACCTCTGAAGCTTACGCCGGAGTAAAACCTGATCATCCCGATACGCCCCTCAGGGAAGTCCTTGGACAGCCCATTGAAAGATGGAAACACCTTTTGAAAAACGATTTTGAGGAATCTGTATTCAGGAAGTTTCCTTCACTGGCATCCATTAAGCGCGATCTTTACCAGTTCGGGGCAGTGTATGCCTCAATGAGCGGAAGTGGTTCTGCCATATTTGGCTTGTTCGAAAAGACTCCTGGAAAAAGACTTCAGGAGTCATTCCGGGACTCTCATTTCTGGGTTGAAGCCCTCGATTAGATCCAGTCCTTTCCTCCTGTACTGGGTTACAATTTAGAACAAGTTTTCCTTGCCCCCTTCTCCCGATGGTTAATATCTAAATGCTTGATATACAAAATTAAAGCATAAAAAAAATGGCTAAAAAGGGAGCAGTTTAGGTGATTTTGGGGCTCCATAAAAACAATTCTTTTATCTTTGCCGCCGACAGGTTTTTATTAACTGAAGTCATGGATAGAGAAAAATGCTCTGTTCCAGACTTGCCCTCCGGGCATTCCAAACAAAAAGGATCGCTTATATGAAGGACTATCTGACAGTTATTAAACGTTTCTCTTCCCGGGCATTTGCCAAATCTTTGGATTATATTGAACTCGTGGGCAATAAACTGCCCCATCCGGCAACCCTTTTTCTTTTACTTGCGGTGACCGTAATGGTGTTGTCCTGGGTAACCGCGGCATTAAATGTCAGCGCCCACCACCCCGTTGACGGGACCCTTATCACGGTTAACAACCTGGTAAGCGGGGAAGGATTCCGCTGGATCTACACAAACATCATCGCCAACTTCCTGAAGTTTCCTCCCCTGGGTTATGTTCTGGTTGTTATGATCGGTATCGGTGTGGCAGAAGGTTCCGGGCTATTTACCGTCATGATAAGGTCATTGGTGCTGGGTTCCCCTCGCAGGCTGATTACGGGAGCAATCGTAACTGCCGGGCTTGTATCGCATCTGGCTTCCGAAGCTGGATATGTAATATTGATCCCTCTTGGTGCCATGATTTTCCACGCCCTTGGCAGGCATCCTATGGCAGGACTTGCAGCCGCTTTTTGCGGGGTCAGTGGGGGATTTGGGGCTAACTTCCTCATTGGTTCTATCGATCCAATACTAGCCGGGATCAGCGAATCGGCTGCCAGAATGATTGTTCCCGATATGGTAGTGAATCCAGCCGTAAACTATTATTTTATGTTCTTCTCAGGCTTTCTGGTTATTCTGACCGGCACCTGGGTGACTGAAAAGATCGTTGAGCCACGCCTTGGAAAATATTCCGGGAATGCAGAAAAACTACCCATTGAACAGTTGACCCCGGTCGAAAAAAAGGGTTTGCGCTGGGCAGGCTATGGGCTCCTCTTAACCCTTGGCTTGCTGGCATTGACCATTGTACCTTCCTGGGGTATCCTGCGCGACCCGGAAACTGGTTCTGTCCTTCATTCTCCTTTCTTCAATGGAATCATCATTGGCATCCTGCTCATGTTTTTTATCCCAGGATTGTTTTATGGCATTGCCGTTGGCAGCATTAAAAACGATAAACATGTGGCAAAACACATTTCCCAGTCAATGGCGGGCATGGCAAGTTATATTGTCCTGGTGTTCTTTGCAGCGCAATTCGTTTATTTCTTTAATTACAGCAACCTGGGAATAATCCTGGCTATAAAGGGGGCACAGGGACTTCAAAGCATTAATCTTACCGGCCCGTTACTTATTGTGGCATTTGTTTTGCTATCTGCGTTTATCAATTTATTCATGGGAAGCGCATCGGCAAAATGGGCCATTATGGCACCCGTTTTTATCCCCATGCTTATGCTTATTGACCCGCCCTATCACCCAGGCCTTACTCAGGCTGCTTTCCGCATCGGGGACTCCGTCACCAATCTAATAACTCCCATGATGAGTTATTTCGCCCTGATTGTCACCTTCGCCCAGAAATATGATGAGAAGTATGGCATTGGTACCATCATCTCGACAATGATCCCTTATACTGTGGTCCTTACACTGATATGGATCGCTGCCCTGGTAATCTGGATGCTTCTTGGCATTCCGCTAGGTCCCGATGGACCTATTTTTATGAGCTAATCGTATGTTGATTTAGGCTGGCTTTGAGTTTCCTTTCCATCACTGCCCTTTAGCAATAGTGGCATGTGAAATGAATGCATGTGTCCTGTAATTTTTCTTTTGCAGCAACATTTGAATACGTTTTATTTATTGCAGGCATTTTGCCTTTTCAACTCTGTTCTTGCCCTGATTTGATTTAATTTTAAACAATCAAGAAGAAATCAAAACCCATCCGGCCGTTTTTTTTTATATTTGAATAACCTTTTGACTGAAATATAAGGATTAACCTAAACAATATACTATGAAAGTGATAAGCAAATTGTTCCTTTTTGTTGTTGCCCTAGGCATGATTTCCTGCAGTGCGCAACGGCAACTTGCATCCCGGTTGACCGGGGAATGGCTGATTGAAGAATACGAGGTTTCCATGGCAAATGGTAGCGAAACCCGGATGGAAAACGCCGGGACCATCCTTTTCATGAGCAGTGGCCGTGGTCAGCAAACCTTCACAAGCGCAATTTCACAAATCGATGCCTCCAATACCGGTGACTTCCGCTGGGACAACAATGCCAACGTGGTTTTCATTTGGGGGCAGGATGCTCAGTACCGCAAGGCCTGGATCATCGTTGAATCGAGCCGCAGTAAACAATTATGGAGATCAACGGACAGTGAGGGAAATGTTCAGACCATGGTCCTCACCCGCAAAAAGGAATAATGGGCTTTTATTGGAATGAGAAACCCGCCTTTTTTCTGAAAGAGCGGGTTTCTTATTATTTGAAGAATATTTTTGAGAATCACATACGCTCGGGCACTTCGATTCCCAGCATCGTCATGGCATTTTTTATGGTTTGAGCGGTCAATTGGGACAATTTAACCCGAAAATCACTGACTTCCTGGTCCGGTTCGTTGAGCACGCTATGCTCGTGGTAGAACTGGTTAAACTCCTTGCACAACTCAAAAGTGTAATTGGCAATCTCCGCCGGACTAAACTGTTCGGCCGCTTCATTTACTACCGCAGGAAACTCGTATATGTTCCGCAACAAGTTGCGCTCACGCAGGTTCAGCTTTTCTGCCGCCACAGTGAGTTGGATGGCATCGACCTGCTCCTGTCCGGCTGTGCGAAGGATTGAACGAATCCTTGCGTAGGTGTATTGAATGAATGGGCCGGTATTGCCATTGAAATCGATCGATTCCGCCGGGTTAAAAAGCATATTTTTCTTGGGATCCACCTTTAAGATGAAGTATTTCAAAGCGCCAAGCCCGATGATGTAAAACAACCTGGCTTTCTCATTCTCGCTGAAATCCAGTGTTTTACCTAGCTCTTCAGTCGTTCGGCGCGCTGTCTCAACCATCTCTTCCATCAGGTCATCCGCATCCACCACGGTGCCTTCCCGCGATTTCATCTTTCCCTCAGGCAACTCCACCATGCCATAACTCAGATGGAAAATGGCATCTGAATAAGGTTTCTCCAGCTTGGCAAGCACCTTTTGAAGGACATCAAAGTGATAATTTTGCTCATTGCCCACCACATAGATCATCTTGCCGGGCTGGAAATCATCATATCGCAATTGGGCAGTGCCAAGGTCCTGCGTAATGTAAACAGAAGTGCCATCCGAACGCAGCAAGAGTTTCTCATCCAGTCCTTCAGCGGTTAGATCCACCCAAACCGAGCCATCTTCACGCCGCTCAAATACCCCTTTTTCCAGACCTTCCTTTACCAGGTCCTTTCCAAGCAAATAGGTATCTGATTCGTGATATACCTTGTCAAAGTCAACCCCGAGACGCTTGTAGGTAGCATCAAACCCCTCATACACCCAGCCGTTCATTAATTCCCAAACAGCCATGGTCTGAGGGTCGCGAAGTTCCCATTTCCTTAACAGTTTCTGGGCTTCCTGCATCAGGGGAGCTGTTTTGCGTGCCTCTTCCTCACCCATTCCCGAGGTGGCCACCAGATCCTTCACCTGCTGGCGCAATTCCGTCTCAAACCTTACATAATAATCCCCTACCAGCTTATCCCCCTTCTTTCCGGAGGATTCGGGTGTCTCTTCTTTCCCAAATTTCATCCAGGCAAGCATCGACTTACAGATGTGAATGCCCCGGTCATTGACAAGGTTGACCTTGTAAACCTTTTTACCAGAAGCTTCGAGGATGCTGGCCACTGAATAACCAAGTAAATTATTCCTGATATGCCCCAGGTGAAGCGGCTTATTGGTATTGGGCGAAGAATATTCAACAACAACCGGAGGCTCAATTCCCTGGGGTGTAATCCCATATGAAGCATTGTTCATCTGTTGCTTCAGGAAATCCAGCCAATAATCCGGTCTCAGGCTTAAATTCAGAAATCCCTTGATAACATTATATGCTCCAACCTCAGGAACCCTGTCCATAATTGCTTTACCCAGCATCTCAGCAGTCAGCTCAGGTGAGCGTCTAACCATTTTTACCAATGGGAATACCACCAGCGTAAAATCGCCTTCAAACTCTTTGCGGGTTTTTTGCAGGATCAATGCTGAGGCGGGGGCTTCCACCCCGAACTCATCCCTGATGATTGCAACAAGGGCTTTTTGAATCTTTTCTTCTGCTATCATTCCTTTTTCCTTTATTTAAGCCTGCAAAATTAGGCATTTTTAAAGGAAATTACCCTACATTATTGCAGTCCTCCAAAAGACTGGACGGACCGTTCCTGAATCAGAAATACAGAAAAAAGCCCAGCAGCATATCCATTCCTGCACCAGAGGTTTCCCTCAGTTCTGGAAAAGAAACTTCCTCAGGAGTGAAACGCTCTGCAGAATTAAAAGTATACCCAACGTGGTAGAACTTTAAGCCATAAATAAAAGAAGCTTTATCAGAGAGGTTCATCTCAAGGATGGCATTAAAATGCGGTCCAAGGGCATTTTGATAAGTCCATATATCATTAAATCCTCCCGGTATGCTGCTGCTTTCAATTTTCAGGCGGTTACTCCAGTAGTAATCGAGTCCTGCCCCAAGTTTAACGCGCATCTCATCGCCCTCTCGAATGGGGATAATATAGGAAGGCGTAACCGAAAGAATACCCCGTGAGAAGGTAACGTCTCCATTGGTAATTGGCGGCCTGAGGTTGCTGAACTGATAATTCAACTCTGAGCTCAGGTCAAAATGCTTGCCGAACTCCCTGCCATACTTCAGCCCAATGGCAACCCCTCCTCCTAAGCTGATCTTTGATTTTCCTCCACCCTCAATCTCAAAAAATGGATGGTTCTTAAAACCAAAACCTGCAGCAAGGTTAATGCCGATCCTATTGGAAGGACGAGTAAGGTTAAGCATTTCAGGGGTTATCTGACGCATCTGCCCGGAGCTGATTGCAGGGACTGCAGAGGCACCTTCCACAAGCAGCATCTCAGGAACGCTGCTCCAAAAACTCATCCTGAACCCTAAGCGAAGATAATACGTCTCCCCTGCCTCTACCCGCAAGGTTAAAGGCGCCTCGCCCTTGCGATTCAGGCTGAATGCATAATCCCCAGGAATGCAGTCGTATTCAAAGTAAGAATTGTTCTTAAGCTTCACTACCTGCTTATGATTCACATAAACCGGTATGGACACTGCTGAGCCCTGGAAATTTTGCTCACGGTAAAATACAATGCGGCCCGTTTCCGGTTCCTGGGCAAATACAGAAATAAACATTCCAAATAGGATAACAACCAGGCTCAGGTGCTTTTTCATATTCAGAAGAAAATTTTGAATGGGTGAATGTTTTGAGCCTGCAAAAATAAACATTCAGCAATACAATCGTTGTTCCGGTCAATTTATTTTTTTCCTACCAGCCTAATCACTGAGGCTTTGCCTTCGTGGTACCTTCCCTCCTTCAATTCAATTTCTGTTTGCTCTATATGAAAAGATTGCAATCTGGGAAAATCTTCACACAGATCTTTTTCCAAATAAAGCAAATCAATATGCTGCGGTCCGCCCGATTCTCTTCCTAGTTGATCTTTCGAAAATACCTCCATAATCAGTGTGCCACCCGGTTTTAGATAAGAAAACAACTTTTGGTGAATCCGCTTTCTTTCCTCGGCATGAAAATGCACAAAGATAAGGGCCAGGCAATCAAAAGACTCCTGTTCTGCCTCAAAATCATCAGTCTTGCAAACCTGATATTCAATGTTTACCTTTTTCTGGGAAGCCAGCTTCAGGGCTTTCTCCCTACCCTTGGTGCTCTGATCGAAAGCAACAACCTCCCAGCCTCGCCTGGCTGCATATACTGCATTCCGCCCCTCCCCTTCTCCGGGAAGCAACAACCTGCCTGGGGCAAGCTTCCCGAGTTTTTTACAGAAAAAAATATTCGGGTGATGTCCGTATACAAATCCATCTTCAGCATAACGCTGATCCCAGAATTCCTTTGCCATGGCTTTTCTTTGATGAATTAAAAACCCCGGACCGTTCTAACGACCCGGGGTTTTATTTTCAATATCCTGTATTAACGCCTCTCAGGGGTTGTTTCAGGAGCTCTTTCAGGAGCCGTTTCGGGAGCCCTTTCAGGGGCTCTTTCCGGCATCCGCTCGCGAATCACTCGTTCAGTCTCTCGACGGACCGTTTCGATCCGCTCAATCTCCTTTTCAATTTCTTCGATCCGCTGATTCTTCTCCTCATATTCTTCACGGGAGATCTCGCGATTTTGCACCCGCTCTTCCAGTCGCTGGCGAGCTTCTTCAATTCGAGTGGTAGTCCTTTCAACACCTTCCTCCACTTCAATAGCCACTTCACGGGTCACTTCTTCCTTTTCTTCCTTTGAACGGGCAGCAGCGGCGCGAGCCTGTCCGAAGTCGCGCCCACTCAAATCGCCTTTATTCCTGCCATAGGCATGTCCGCGGGGTTCACTTCCCTGGCGTCCTTCTTCTGCCTGTTCACGCACTCTTTCGGCTTCTTCCAGCCCTTGTTCGCGGGTCCCTTCTGCCTCTTCACGGGCCTGCTCGCGGGCTGCCTGGCCTTGCTGGCGGCCTTGTTGAGTCACTTCTTCCTTTTTCTCTTTTCCCTTACCCCCTTGCTGTGAGCGAGGGTTTTGGGCAAATAATGCTACGCTAACCAGCATTACTCCGGTCAAAATCAATATCTTTTTCATTTTTTTTCCTTGTTAAAGATTGTTCATCAAACTGTCCAGTTCATTTTCTAATGAGTCAATTTGAGCATTAAGCTCAATATTGGTCTCCAGGGCTTCTTCCAGTTCTGCTTCCATTTCAACGGGAGCCTCGGATTCGGTAACTTCACGGTTTCCCTGACCGCCACAGGCACTCATAAAGCCTGCGACCATTAAGATCAAAAATAATTTTTTCATTTGGTTAAGGATTTTGATTCAGATACAAATTTAATCATTAAATACCTAAAAAAGACAAATGTAATCAGACTAATTTCCTGAAATTCACTGATTATTGCTGAATAAACGTCAAGTTTCAACAATGACCAAGATCAACATTTTGAAAAAAATAACCTTTTCTCCCTGCCTATTAATCTAACCAAAAATTTGAAAAAAGTCCCCTTTTCGCCGCAAAAATTCCTCGCATCCAAACCATCAATACTTTTTGAAAAAAAATTTCTTATTGACTTGCCGGAAAAACTTAAACCTGTAAATTTGTGAGGCCGTTTCGAAATGCATTCATTTTCAAATATCCAACCATAAAAATTCAATATATGTCTAAAAACAGAAAAAATGTAATCATTATTGGAGCCGCCGGAAGGGACTTCCATAATTTTAACACCTATTACCGGGGAAACGAGAATTACCGTGTTGTGGCCTTTACCGCAGCACAGATCCCTGACATTGACGGCCGCAAGTATCCCGCCGAACTGGCAGGGGCGCTTTATCCCGATGGAATCCCCATTTATGCCCAGGACGACCTTCCCCGACTGATTAAAGAGTTGGATGTAGACATTTGTGCATTCTCTTACAGTGACGTATCCTACCAGCAAGTCATGGCCCTAGGCGCCATCGTCAATGCCAATGGAGCCGACTTCCTGTTAATTGGCCCTAAAGAAACCATGATCAAGAGCACCAAGCCGGTTATTGCAGTTGGTGCTATCCGCACCGGTTGCGGCAAAAGCCAGACCTCCCGCCGCATCATTGAGGTGCTTATGGAGCATGGCATCAAGGTGGTTGCCATTCGCCACCCCATGCCCTATGGCGACCTGGTAGCCCAGAAAGTACAGCGGTTTGCCACTGTCGAAGACCTCCACAAACACAAGTGCACCATCGAAGAGATGGAAGAATATGAACCCCATGTGGTGCGCGGTAACGTCATTTATGCCGGGGTAGATTATGAAGCCATCCTGCGCGAAGCCGAAAAAGAAGCCGATGTTATCCTCTGGGATGGTGGCAACAACGACTTCCCCTTCTACAAACCCGACCTGATGGTGACTGTGGTCGACCCGCACCGTCCGGGCCACGAACTTAACTATTATCCCGGAGAGGTGACCCTTCGTCTTGCCGATATCGTGGTGATCAACAAAATGGACAGTGCTGGCCCCGAAAATATCCAGATAGTCCGCGACAATATTGCCAAAGTCAACCCCAAAGCCATTGTGGTGGATGGAGCTTCCCCACTGACCGTTGACAAACCTGAGCTGATCAAAGGCAAGCGTGTGCTGGTTGTTGAAGATGGTCCTACCCTTACCCATGGCCATATGAAGATTGGTGCTGGAACCGTGGCTGCCAACAAATACGGCGCCAAAGAACTGGTTGATCCCAGGCCATTCGTCGTTGGCAAGCTGGCCGAGACCTTCAAGATCTACCCCACCATCGGTACCCTCCTGCCTGCAATGGGCTATGGTGACCAGCAGGTGGCCGACTTGGAAAAAACCATCAACAACACCGATTGCGATGCCGTGGTCATTGCCACCCCCATCGACCTCAATCGCATCGTGAAAATCAATAAACCCACCGTGAAAGTGGAATATTCCCTCCAGGAGATTGGCGCTCCCACCTTCGGCGGGCTCATCTGTGATTTCCTCAAGAACAAGCAGCTAATCAAGGCTGATTGCGATTGTAAATAATTTCAAAAGGGGCTGACGCCCCTTTTTTTTTGCTTATTTTTATAGTTGTCCTGAAACCAAATTCTAACCCGGAAAACAATGAAGAACAAAAGCCTCGTTTCCATCAACGATTTCAGCAAGGAAGAACAACTGCGCGTACTGGAAGTGGCCCGCGAGTTTGAAAAGAACCCCGTGCAGACCATCCTCCAGGACTATGTGGTAGCCTCTTTGTTTTTTGAGCCCTCCACCCGCACCCGCCTGAGTTTCGAAAGCGCCGTTAACCGGCTCGGCGGAAAGGTGATCGGATTCTCTGAAGCAGGAAGTACCAGCGTCAAAAAAGGAGAATCGCTGCGCGACACCATCCTCACCATCGCCAATTATTCCGACCTTATCGTCATGCGAAACCCCATTGAAGGCAGCGCCCGCTTTGCTTCCGAAATCAGCCCCGTGCCCATCATCAACGCAGGCGATGGCGCAAACCAGCACCCCACACAAACCCTGCTCGACCTTTACAGCATCCTGAAAACCCAAGGATCGCTCGACAACCTGAACGTCGCTTTTGTGGGCGATCTGAAATATGGCCGGACCGTACACTCACTGGTTATCGCCCTCTGCAACTTCAATACCACATTCCACCTTGTTTCACCCATCGAACTGAAGCTGCCCAGCTCAGTGAAAATGCACATCAAGGAGAAAAACCTCACCTATTACCAATACACGGATATGGAAGAGGTCATCCCAAAGGCTGACATTTTGTACATGACCCGTATTCAGCGCGAACGGTTCAGCGACCCCCTCGAATACGAACGGATAAAAAATTCCTATAACCTCCACAACGACATGATTGTCGACACCAAGGAGAACTTCAGGGTGCTTCATCCCCTGCCAAGGGTCAATGAAATCGACATCAATGTCGACCCCAGCCCCAAAGCCTATTATTTCGAACAAGCCCTGAATGGTGTTTTCGTGCGTCAGGCCCTGATGGCCCTCATCCTGGGCTTACGCTAATTCATTCACATAACCATCAACAACCCCATATACAATGAGTGAGAAAATTAAGGAATTAAAGGTATCAGCCATCGAAAACGGCACAGTCATTGACCATATCCCCTCCAATGCTGTATTCCAGGTTATTCGCATGCTGAAACTCGACAGTTTCGACAGCATGGTGCTTTTTGCCACCAATCTCGAAAGCAAGAAATACGGCACCAAAGGCCTTATCAAGGTTAGCAATAAATTCTTTTTGCCAGAAGAACTCAACAAGATCGCCCTGGTGGCCCCTCACGCTTCCATCATTGAGATCAGGGACTTCCGGGTGAGCAGCAAGAAGGTCGTGGAAATCCCTGCCCAGGTCACCGGCATTGTCAAATGCTTCAACCCCAATTGCGTCACCAATCACGAACAGGTGACCAGGCGCTTTACCGTGGTCGAAAAGGAAGACCTGAGGCTGAAATGCCACTTCTGCGAAAAGATTACCCGCAGGAGCAATATGGAGTTCATATAGCCCTATGCCAAAAAACCAACAGGCAAGCCATTCCGGAACACCGGCGGGCTTGCCTGTTATTTTTTTTAAAGGAAGGTTACAGCTGAACCTCGAAGGTCATTTCTTCTTCTCCCCTCTTCACGGTAATCATTGCCTTACTTCCGGCTTTCAGGTTACCCAGGGCGCGCATATAGGTCTGGATCTCCCGGATCTCCTCCTCATCGATACGAATGACCACATCTCCGTTGGCTATTCCGGCCTTTTGCGCCGGGCGGTCATCAATCACGGCCTGTATCTTAAGCCCTTCCCCTGAATATACATGATCTGGCATCAGCCCAAGGGTAACACCTTCTGTGCGGCGACGACGCGTGTCGTTCGACTGGGTGGGGGTAAATGCCAGCCGCTCTTCTTCTTCCAACACTCGCATCAGATCGTAGGTAAACTTCATGATCTCCAGGGTGCCCTGGTAGTTCACCTTTTCGGGCGTATCACCAGGCCTGTGGTAATCGTCGTGGATGCCCGTAAAGAAAAACAATACAGGGATGTCTTTCAGGTAAAATGCAGTATGGTCGGATCCACCCAGACCGCCGGGGCTTTTGCGGATGTTAAAATGTTCGGGAGCTACCCGGTCGATGACAGTTTCCCAGCTGGGCGTGGTGCCGGTGCCGATCAGCGACAGGTTGTAATCGGTCAGGCGGCCCAGCATATCAAAATTCAGCATATAGTTTACCTTGCTCATATCATAGGCATCACTCTCGGCAAAATAGCGGCTGCCGATCAGGCCTTTCTCCTCAGCCGTAAAGGCAATGAAAACATAGTTATGCTTTTTCAGGTCTGATTGCACCAGGTAACGGGCTGCTTCCAGCATCCCCGCTGTTCCGCTGGCATTGTCGTCGGCACCGGGGTGAATGACATGTTCCCCCGGACTGCGCGAGCCCGATCCGCCATAGCCCAGGTGGTCGAAATGCCCGCCAATAACCACTGTGGTGGGAGCGCCATTGTCCCAATAACCTGCCACATTGTAGCCGGTATGCATCTCTCGCTCCAGTTCTGTCGACAAAAGCACTTCCACCCCTGCAGCTGCCAGAATGGCGTCCTTTACCCGTTCACTGCCATACACCACCGGGATGGCTTCGCGCGGCACATCCATCCGGAGGCTGATGCGCGGATCTGATTGCCACGAAAGGGTATTCACCAGAATGATGCCTGCGGCACCTTTCTTTACTGCGAGTTCAAGCTTTTGTGCCAATGCCTCGCGTGCAGAAATGCCCAGTTTTTCATTCAACCCTTCAGGGGAATAATACTCCAGCACCACCACGCGCCCTTCGATGCTGCCAAGGTCTTTATAATTGTCAATTCCTTCCACCCCTTCAAGGCCAAAACTGGCGTACACAGCCGGAGCATTCACTGCGGCATTGCCAGTATTGGGCAGGGCAAAAAAGTCTTCATTGAAAGTAAAAGTAACCCCTTCAATGACCAGGTAATTATCAGGGCCTTCGATAAAATCACCCGGGAAAGGTACCTCCTGAAAAAACGAGCCATTGATCATAGGTTTCAGGCCCGCTTCCCTCATGCGCATGGCAATGTACTCAGCGGCCATCCGTTCACCGGGTGTTCCGGCCTCACGGCCCTCCATACGCTCGTCGGCAAGGGTGTTAATATCCTTCTTCAGGCGCTCAAGCACCCCCTCATCAGAAAAATCAAAGGCTTGTTGTCCAAAAGCACCCTGAAGGGCAAAAACCATCAACAGGGTAAAAATCGATTTCAATATTCTCATAGCTGCAAATTAATAAATGAAAAAAATGTCAGGTATCCTTACTGTCTGGAAAGGGCGATGCCTGATGGGGTGTAAAAATAATGTTTTTTGAATATTCTTTTTTCAAAAACCGGGCCATTCCCCAACAATGAATCAAAAAAATCCCAAGATCATTTCAATCTGCCAAAGATTAACCCCGGTGAAAAGAGATAACAGGCTCATATTTTAACCGGTGTTTAACCGTTTAAAAACGGTTAAACACCGGTTAAACTATGGTTGGAATAAGAAATTGGTCCTTCCCTGAAAGGGTAAAAGTAACCGGCTTCCCTGAAAGTCCTTATGGAACGCTCAGGAAAGCCGGCATCAATAAGATGAATCTCACCTTTAATTCAGGCCAAGAACTTCTTTACCTTGTTTGAAAACAATATCAACAGGGATTCCGGCAGCATTGACTTTTTCAAGGTCCTTGCGGAGCTGATCCGTCATCACACCATCACTGTCCACCCAGCTTTTGGCTTCGGCGTAGTTGCCATCGCCCTGAACCATCAGGATGTCGGCTACCAGCGCAAATACGGCATCACGCATGGCTTCAAAATTCACCAGGTAAGTACCGTTTTCCTGATAAACAAAAGCGTTGCGGTCAGCGAAATACTTCATCGTTAACATGTTGGCGCGTCCGTGGGCGCTGCTGGCACCAAAACGGCTGCTACGGAAGATCCCGGCAAAGAAGGTTACATAGTTGTCCATCACCTCACCGCTGGTAATCTCACCCATTTCATAGAGTTTTGTAACCAGGTACAAACCCATGATGTCGGCTTTGGCTTCTTCGATGGGGCTGTAATATTCGCGCAGGGCTTCACGCATGGGCCCCTGACCATTGATGGTATTTTTAACGCCCATTCCGTGCGAAACCTCGTGGAAGGTGGTGTTCTCAAAGAAGGCATCAAATTTGATGTGGTGGCGCTGGCTCTCATCAATAAGCATATTGGCAATCGGCACCAGGATATTTTCGAATTTTGCCTGCATGGAATTCTTGAGCTGCAACTTACGCGTACCTACACTGACGTGGATCTCAGGGTCATTGGGCAGGTTGATGGCAATGGTTTTGCTGCCTGCATTGCAGTCGCCCGCATAATACAGGGCATAATAAACATTCATATCGGCATCCGTACCAGGGGTTTCAGCCTTGTATTGTGCAGGAACGGGCAAGCCGGCCTGCAGATCGGGAAGCATCGCATTAAACTTCACCAGACGGGCGCTCCATTCGGGGTCTTTGACCAGCACAAAGGCTTCATTGGCTGCTTTATAACCAAAGAGGCGGTCTTCATAGTTTTCGATGGGGCCAACCACAAAGTCAATATTGCTTTCTTTCATGGCCATCCAGGCAAAATCGCTGGGCTGGTAGTCGTCGTTGAGGAGAGCCTCGGCGCGGGCCAGCAGGTAGGTCTTAAGGCCTTCGTCTTCGGCCAGTTCAGCGGCTTGACGCAACAACTCAGCAGCCTTTTGATGCTGTTCGGCATAGGCCTGTGAATAAGGCACACTCACCAGGTTGCCGGCTTCATCGCGGCGTATCACCGTGTAAAGACTGGTTTTATCAGGATCTTCCCAGGCTTCAAACTCTTCCTTGGTCATGTCGAGGGGATAGAAATTGGCTCCCTCGGGCTTCTCTCCCACTTCGGGAACAAAGGGGGCCATGCCATCGAGGCGGTCCCAAGGACCGTAATGGATGGCGGCATATTGGCGGGCAAATTCGTTATCGAGCTGTTCCATCAGCGTTTCCTTGTCGCCATAGGCCTGAAGCCAGAACACCTCGTCCATCAGGTCGGCAGCATCGATCAGGATGCTGATCATTTCACGTTCATTTTCACTTAACCACGACAGATCTGTGGTAAGGGTCACTTCTTTAAACTGTTCAAGCTTCGCTTTCATCGTTTCAGAGTATTCATCGGTTTTTGGCGCGCATCCGGTCAGGGCCCCGAAAGCCAGGATCGCCGAAAGTAACAATAAAGAGAACTGTTTCATTGGTTGGATGATTTGAGTTGGAAAAAAATGTTGTGAGACTTCAAAATTACTAATAATTACAGGGCCTTGGGCATCGAATATTAATAATTTTAATGGAGGCCCTCAGGGGAAATACCGCATTTGTTAAAAAAATTTAACTTTATACAATTGTTTTCAACAGGTAAACCAAAAGCGAACCACTATGGAGATGATTTTACTGGCGTTGTTTTATGTTCTGACCCCCGTTCTGATCCTTTACCTGACTTACCGTTACAGGACTGCTGACCGGATTGGATCGGTCATCATCGCTTACCTGGTCGGGCTGATCCTGGGTAATATCGGTCTGATTCCAAGTGCGGGCGAGGTCGTTAACAACATCCTGCTCAACCAGCCTGGCACTACCCTTGCTGAGATGCAGGCAATGGAAGCGGGTGGAGAAATAACGGCAAGGGATGTGATGGCTTTCAGGGTATATAAGCTTCGTGATATGCTTATGACCATCACGGTACTTCTGGCTATCCCGCTCATGCTTTTCTCAACCAACATCAATCATTGGAAAAAGGTAGCTGGAAAAACACTGGTTTCATTGTTGACTGGGCTGGTAGCGGTGGTTACGGTCATTGTTGCAGGATTTTACATTTTCCAGCATACCGGCACCAAAGACCTGTGGAAAGTGGCTGGAATGCTAATCGGGGTCTATACCGGCGGGACGCCTAACCTTGCTTCCATCAAACTGGCCCTGGATGTGGATCCTGAGATCTACATCCTGACACACACCTACGACCTGGTGGTTGGTGTATTTTACCTGGCATTCCTGATTTCTATCGGTCAGCGGGTTTTTCATAAGTTTCTGCCCAAGTTCCCGGCCTTTGCAGAAGTCTTTGTCGCCGCCGAGCAAAAGGTAAAAAGGCCCTTTTTCCATGTTTTCCAGCGAAAATATTTCCTTCCTCTGCTCAAAGCCATCGGTTTGGCCATCCTGATCTTTGGAGCAGGCGTAGGATTAAGCATGATTCTGCCCAAAAGCATGGAAATGTCTGTAGTGATCCTGACCATAACCACCCTGGGCATCATTGCCTCTTTAATTCCGGGGATTAACCGCATTGACAAAACCTTTGATGCCGGCATGTACTTCATCCTGGTCTTCAGTTTGGTGGTATCTTCCATGGCAGATATCAGGAACTTTGGCGGTATCACCCCAGGCCTGTTCGCCTACGTGACCCTGGCCGTATTCGGATCCTTATTTTTGCACGTGCTGTTGAGCAAAATATTCAAGGTCGATGCCGACACCACCATGATCACCTCCACGGCCTTTATCTGTTCGCCTGCTTTTGTGCCGGTCATTGCTGGTTCTATTGGCAACAAGCAGGTGATCGTTTCAGGAATGACCATCGGAATTATTGGTTACGCCATTGGCAACTACCTTGGAGTAACCATTGCCTATTTGCTCAGGTAAACGGAAAAATAAGGTCTATTCCTGATTAGCATAGAGAAAACAATCTTGAAGAACCATTTTTGAAAAAATATTTCCGACTCAAATAAAACAAAAGAATCATGGAAAAGAAAAAAACCACGAATGTATTGTTGATGATCCTTTATGTCATCATTGCCATTTTGCTGGTTGTTTTTATTGTTCAGAACTGGCAACCTGTAAACATAAATATCTTTGGGCTCAAGGTAGAAGGGCGGTCATTCATTGTTTTCCTGGTAATTTTCATCCTGGGATTTTTCTCAGGATGGTTCTGGAGTTTCCTGAGGCAAACGCGCAGAACAATGGCCGAAAAAAAGACAACTCCTGGAGTAAAGTACTCTGAAGAATAAGCAAGTTTCTTTCCCATTGTCTGAATATTCATCCGCCGGTTGCCTGAGCTCCCGGTTAATCTGTTATTTGCCCCATGAGATTAATGAAAACTTTCGACCCTTCAAAACTGGACCCCCGGCAGCGTTCGCAATTTGTGCTTGGCACGATAGGGCCCCGTCCCATTGCCTTTGTCAGCACCCTTGACCGGGAAGGCAGGCCTAACCTGGCTCCCTACAGTTTCTTTAACGTTTTCAGCAGCACCCCGCCCGTGCTCATCTTCTCGGCCAACAGCAGGGTGCGCGATGGCAAACCCAAGGACACCCTTCAGAATATCCGGGAGACGGGAGAGCTGGTGATCAACCTGGTCACTTACAGCATGGCCCGTCAAATGGCCCTTGCAGGACTGGATTATGAGCAGGGGGTCAACGAATTTGAGAAATCCGGCTTTACCCCCCTGGTTTCTGAGCGGGTTAAACCATACCGGGTGAAGGAAAGTCCGGTACACTTTGAGTGTAAAATTCTTGAGATCAAAGCCTTGGGTGACCATCCAGGGGCAGCCAACCTGATCATCGCCGAAGCGGTCTTGATTCATCTGGATGAACGGATCATTGGTCCCGAGCAGAAGATTATTCCGGAAGCGATGGAGCTTATTGGCAGGCTGGGAGGCTATAGCTATGCGCGGGTGGATGCATCCAGCCTGTTCGAGGTGGTTCAGCCCCGGAGTGAACTGGCGCTTGGGTTCGATGCCCTGCCTGAGTCGGTCAGGAAAAGTTCCATTCTCAGTGGACAGGATCTTGCCCTGCTGGCCGGGCAAACTCAATGGCCTAGCCAGGAAGAAGTGGAAGCTTTTGCTAAGCAAAGCGCGATGGCTGGGTTCCTTATTTCCCTGCCAGAAGAACCGGAGGCCAGGACAAAGACCATCCATAAAAAGATCCGGGCGCTTCTTAAACAGGAAACGCCCGGGGAGGCCTTAAAGCTTATCGCCGCTTGCGGCCTGCGTTAGGTTATTGCTTTAGGAAAGCTTGCCCTTGTAATCTTCGTAACCAAACTGGCGTAAAAGAACAAACTCACCCTTGCCGCGCCATATCCCAATGTTCGGATGTTTGACTCCATTGAAAAAAGTTGTTTTCACCATGGTATAGTGGATCATGTCGTCGAAAACAACTTTGTCGCCCACCTTTAATTCATTGCCAAAACTGTAATCACCCATTCCCATATAGTCGCCTGCCAGGCAGGTAGTACCTCCAAGGCGATATACGGTTTGACCTTCTACGGCATCGGTAGCACCCAGAATGTGGGGCTTATAGGGCATCTCGAGGCAGTCGGGCATATGGGCCGAGAAGCTCACATCCAGCATGGCAATGCGCATATCGGGCTTCTCAATGATATCCAAAACCGAGGCCACCAGGTAACCGGTTTGCCATCCTACGGCTTCCCCGGGCTCGAGGATAATGGTTTCCAGATTGGGATAACGCTCACGGAATTCCGTAAGCAGGCAAACCAGGTGCTTCACATCGTAGTCCTTGCGCGTAATGTGGTGGCCCCCTCCCATATTAAACCATTTGGCCTGCCTGATCAGGTGAGCGAATTTTTCTTCCACCTTCTCAAGGGTACGTTCGAGGACAAAGCTGTCGTTCTCACACAACACGTGAAAATGCAGGCCATCAATGCCTTCGGGAAGGGTGTCGCCAAGCTGGTCAATGGTGATGCCAAGTCTTGAACCAGGTACCGCAGGGTTGTAAAGGTCGGTTTCTACTTCCGAATATTCGGGGTTGATACGCAGGCCCATGGACACAGGCTGGGGAAAAGCCTTTACCCGGTCTTTGTATTTTTCATACTGGCCAAGGGAGTTAAAGGTAACATGGCTGCTGTATTGCAGGATAGCCTCAAACTCGTCATCCATATAAACAGGGCAATAGGTATGGGCCTTCACACCCATTTCCTCGAAGATCAGACGGGCCTCGTGGAGTGAACTGGCGGTGGCTCCGCTCAGGTATTCACCCACCAGCGGAAAAGTACTCCACATCGAATAACCTTTCAGGGCGCAGATGATCTCCACCCCTGCCTCCTCCTGCACCAGTTTCAGGATTTCAAGGTTTATCCGGAGCAAGGTCTCGTCGAGCACATAGCAGGGCGAGGGAATGCGGTTGAAGTCAATACTCATCATTTCAGGGATTAGGGGTCAGGGGTTAGGGAT